>CAYWOO010000071.1:0-7247 GCA_964458665.1 uncultured Dehalococcoidia bacterium | reverse complement strand
TGCGAGTCTCTGTGTCGGCTTCTGGCGGACGCCGACCTGCGGCGGAGCATGGGCCGGGCCGCACGAGCCCGGGCGGAGCGAGAGTTCGCGGCGCCCGCGGTGCTGGCGAAAGTCGAGGCCATCTACCGCGAGGTCGGCCTCTTCCCGGCGAGGGAGGACTCGCCAGAGTCATGGACGGGCCGCGCGAACCTCGAGACCGGCCGTTGAGCCGAGCGGGTGAAGATAGCCCCGCTAATCCCTTCGGCCAGGTGTGGTCTCCGATCGCGACGCGGGGCTTTGTCTACTGTCGACCTCGTAGGCGCCGATGTCCCAAGCGCTCCCTGAGGGTCGGGGCAGGCGGTCCTGGTCAACGGCGATGTCGATTCCGTACAGGCTCTTGAAGATCGCGTAGACATCCTCCAAGGCGCCTTTGTCCACGGCCGGCGAACTCAGCGAGGGATGGAAATCACCGCCCGCGGCCTTGATGAACAGCGGATCCGCGTTCACGCTGCCAACGCCCTGGCCGGAGTAGGTTCTCCGAAAGCCTGTGAGGTCGTGCGCGGTCGAGGATCCCCACTTGATGCGAACCGTGCCATCGAGGAGGTTGTTGCGCATGCGCGACGCGGTTGCCACCGCCGCCTCCTCGAGGAAGATGTGACTGCCGCGCGTCACGTGGGCGATGATGTTGTTGGAGATGACGATCGACCCGGTATTCCCGTGAGGAGCCCCGGTGATGCCGTTGTCGACGTCATAGATGGTGTTGTTGACCACGAACCGGTTCTTGTGCCCAACGAGCTGGATCGCCGTGCCCCAGGTCCAGGGAGAGTTGGCCTGGAAGCCGGAGTTGCTGTGTATGTCGTGGATGAGATTGCCAATGAAGTACGAGTCGTTTCCCGAGCCGAGGCCGCTGTCGCTCACGACTGATATCCCATTCTCGCTGTCGTAGACGTGGTTGAAGAGATACCAGACGCGCTCCGGTCCGTATTGGTGTCCCAGGCCGGAGCCGTCCGCCGAATTGCTGGCGCGGTGCGCGTAGGCGACGTTCTGCGAAAAGATGGTGTCCACCGACTGTTTGGTCGAGAACCCGGCCTGCTTGTTGTTGTGGGCGATGTTGCGCCCGACGAAGATGTGGTGGACGGTCGATTGCAGAACCAGACTGCCAGCGTTGATCTGGATGCCGGTGCCTTCGTTCTCGTAGATCTCGTTGTCCAGCACCCAGAGGTGGTTGACACGCTGATTGACGATGATCCCGTGCAGGTCACGGTCCCCTATCTGGCTCGTCCAGTCTCCGTTGCCGTGGATCTTGTTGTCCCAGAGGACGCAGTTGTCCAAGACCTGGTCCGCAGAGTAGCTGGCGAGGCCGACCCCGCCGGAGTTGCGGTGGCCTCGGATGTCGTTGTGGCGGATGACGCCGTGGGTCGTGGGGCCGGTGACGCCGACCCCTCCGCGCTTCGAAGGCGAGAGGAAGAAATTGATGTTCTCGACAATGAAGTAACTCCCGGAAACGGTGAAATCGCCCGTCAAGGTGGGCCGCATCGACGAGCTCTGCCCCCGGATGAACACGGGCGCGGCTGCGGTTCCGGCCGCTATGATGTCCTTCGGGCTGGAGTGATCCTGGTCGTAGGTCCCGTGCACCTCGACCACCGCTCCGGCCGGAAGCCCGATAGGAATTGTGCGGCGTGGGCGGGAGGGCGTCCCGTAGGGGTTGCCGCCATCCGTCGCGTCCGGGACCGATGCGTCCACGTAGTAGAAGCCCGCGACCGGCTGCCTCCAAGGATTTGGACTCGCGGGTGCCTCCTCGTTGGTCCCGAAGGGAGGCGTGGGTATCCCGATTGGGGGCCTGAACGCAGCTGCGGCAAAGGCCGGGACACCTACGAAGAAACCGGCGGCGACAGTCAGCCTGAGGGCGCTCGACACAGGGACTCCTTTCCGGAGGCAGACCAGATCAGCCGGCCTCGCCCAGCTCGATCCGGCACTGGAAGGACGTGTTGCCCTTGGTGCTGGCTCGGCCGATCACCGTCGAGGCCCTGGTCTTCCGGTGATAACCCCGGCTCACCCAGCCACCGATCGGATCTTCACTCCCGCACACGATCTGCACCGCGAAAGCGGGGTCCAGCACCAGGGTGATCTGCGCAGCTCCCAGAGCGACGCGCACCCGGTTGGAATCGATGTCTCTCACCACGCAATCCTCGGCGAGATGAAAGAAGGCGGAGGCAGTGTGAGCGCCCCGTGCCAGGACTTCGTCGTGAATGGTCAAGCTGCGCGCGGCGCCTTCGAGCGTCAGATGGCGACGGTGGACGACGGGGTCCGCAAGCCGCGAGTACCCGTCGTGCTCCGCCGTGATCTGGGCTCCGTCCTCGAGGACCCGCCACGACAGGCATCGGGCGCGGGCGCGCTCGCCCCAGAGGAACGGACCCAGCATCACTGATTGATCCTGGTCGTCGACGACCAGGGTATTGTGGGCGCGAGTGCTCCGGAAGTAGTCTCGCCAGGCGGGGTACGTGAAGTAATCGTAGGTCCCCGGGTCCACCAGCACGTCGCGACCAAAAGCGCGCAGGCAGAAGCTCAAGGCGTCGGCGTGTCCGTGGGCGGCGATGGAGCCGAACCCGAGCTCACCGCAATCGAAGAGGACGCTGATCCGTTGCGGCATCCCGGGTCGGCCGCTCTGGAGCAGATAGTGCCCCGATTCGGGGAACGCGCGTGACCCGAGCCGGACCGACGACGCAGGATCCGTCACGGCATCCGGCGCCGGCCCCGCCGCGCCGTCGAAGAGCCAGCGCGCGGCTTCGACTGGCTCACTCGCGCCGCCGACAAGGACGGCGCCCACGCCCAACAGGCCGGTAGGATCGGGGCCTGGAAGAGCACCGAGGTCCAGAACGTAGCCGTCGTCGGAGTCGCCGAACATCGGCAGCGCATCCCCGCCTTCGGTGAGCGCACTCAAGAAAGCGAGCTTCCTTTCGAGCATCGTCCAGTAGCCGCTTGGCATGTTGCGAGCGGATCTTCGAGCCAAGGCTCCCGCCACCAGAAAGAACTGCAGGACGAAGAGGTGATAGCCGAGCGCTAGCTCCCGGTTGCATCCGTCAGCGTAGGTTTGAGCCAGGATCTCCCCGGTCAGGATCTCGCGCGCCTCCTCTCTCAAGCGGTTGCTGTCCGGCAAGTCCCCGAAGTAGGAGGCGCCGACGAAGACCCCCGCGGCTTCGCCGATCCGGTGGTTGTTGGCGGAAGACCCCTGCGAGTACTTCCGCGCGACCTCGTGAAGGTGCGCCCACACCGCATCGAGGAGCCGCGTTCGGAACTCGCCGGAATAGAGCCCGGAGTCGCGGATCAGGTCGATGGTCCAGACCCAGTTGATGAGGCGGATGGCCAGCTCGAGCGGGCTCCTCCAGTTCATCCCCCGGCCGTATGGACACTGCTCCAGCCAGGATTGCAGTTGCTCGACGGCGGCGGCTGCATAGCGCTTTTCGCCCGACGCACGGTAGGCGCGCCCGAGGACCACGAGGTGGTGATGTCGGTTTGGTTCCCAGACCAGTTTGGCGTCGCCCGTCACGCGATAGTCGCGATAGTCGATCGCAGGAGCAAACCCCATGGGCGACGCCTGGCCGGAGGCATGGTCTCGGTTCCAGTCGATGGGGTCGCCCAGATGCCTGTCGTGGATATCGAAGAAGGACAGTCGGTGGGCAGCGATCCTTTCTGCGCGAGCCAGGAGACGGTCACGCCAGACGGCTTCGGGCGACCCGGCCAAGGAGTCCTTCCAGTCTCCGGGCTGTACACCCGTCAAGCGAAGAGACCGGGGCGAATCGGCGGCCGCGGCCAACCAGGCCGCATCGAGCTTAGGACGCCAGCCGATGCCGACGCGGCAGCGATCCAGCGCCTCCCAGCACGTCGCGCGGGTACGCCATGCGATCTCACCGGCGGACATGCCGCGCAGGCGGTGGAGATACCAATCGAGGCTTTGCATATCAGCGCAGCTCCGCGGTTCGCCCGGCGTGGCTTCCGTGGCGCACTCCCTTGCTCCCGTTCGGAGCCATGATTACCGGGTTCTCAGACCCGAGGTCACAGGCGTCGGCAAGATGAGAAGAGTAGAGCAGATGCAGCCTGTGGGGAACCGGCATTCGCCTCGCGCGCGGCGGCGCATGGCCAGAGTCAGGCTGGATCGCGGTCTCAGCGGCCAAGTTCCCGTTCGAGCTCGGCCCTCACGCGGCGCAGAGCCGCGTGTCTTGCGAACTGACGCTCCAGGCGTTCGACGTAGGGGGCCGCCCTCGAGCGCCGCGCGCCGCTCGACCCCTCCCCCCGAGCCTCCAACAGAGCCAGCCCGGCAACGGCCCAGAAGTACGAGGGATCGGCGTCTGACGCAGCCAAGTAGAGCTCCCGGGCCAGCCGCCGATCCCCGAGCTCGAGACAGGCGTCGCCTCGCAGGGTGTCGATGCGGCCCGGCCGCGCCGTGGAGGGCCATCGCTCCGCGAGATCGAGGAGTTCGAGCGTCCGAGTGTTGTCGCCGGCCGCGTAGGCCCTGCGCGCGGCTTCGAGTTGCTCCTCCCGGAGATCTCGAAGGTGCGCAGTCGCCGCCGCCACTGCCAAGATCGCGATCACGATCGCCGCTCCCGCGGGCGTCGCGCCGCTCCATCCGACGCGAGAGGCCGGTGGGCTCGGCCCGAGGGCGCGGTGCGCGATGACCCACAGCAATCCAAATCCGATGCCCTCCCACATCAGGCCAGATGGGAACAGGTCGAGTCCGAAGTCCCGGCCGCTGAGCGGCCAAAGCGGTTGCCGGTCGGTGCCCTGAAAGAGGTCGAGCACGTCGTGGAACCAGATCGACAGCAGCGCCAGAGGCGCGGCCGATTGAAACCGCGTTCCGAGCACGCGGGCCGTGGGGACAGCGACCAGCAAGGCCAGTAACGGCCCCAGCAGCACCGAGTGGCAGGCGCGTCGGGCCTCAGCCCAGAGCGGCGATGCGAGAACGGTGGCGACGTCAGGTGTGTAGGCCAGTATTACAGCCGCCGGGACGAGCCGCGGCAGGGTCGCGGCGCGCGCCACACGTCGTTGCCAAACGAGTCCGGTTGCCCACCCCACGAAGGCATGACCGAGGACCGGCACTGTCTAGGAGGCCACGCGTCGCGCGGCCGCGCTCAAGACGGCTCCGCCTGCGGCCTTCCCACTGCCGAGAGCAGTCTAGCCTTCAGGGCGGCGATCGCATCGGAAAGGCCGCACATGCGAGCCTCCACCTCGGTTTCGTCTCGATCGGCCGGCAGGGCCAAACGGCGCAGCGCCATCAACGGATGGTTGGGAGGATTGGTTCCTTCCTCCGTGGCGAGAGCCGCGACGTAGCCGGCCTCCTCGGCTAGGCGGGCCACGCGGGCCGTATAGCTGCCGTTGGGGTATGCGAGAAAGCGACACGGTCGGCCGGACGCCGCCTCGATTTCTCTGCGCGAGCGCGAGAGCTGGTCGCGGACGGTCGGCTCGTCGGCGAAACCGAGCCGAGTGTGATCGACCGTATGACTGCCGATCTCCACGTCGGGCTGCTCAGCGAGCTGGCGCACCTCGTCCCACGAGAGTAGCGCGGAAAATTCGTCCGCCTCCTTGAAGGCTTCCAGGCTGCGGCCCGCGCGTTCCTCGCACTGCCGCACCAGCCGCGTGACGACCTCGCCGTACTCGAGGTCGTCGCCGAGCCGCTGCTTCAAGGCCTCGCGCAACGCCGCGAAGGAGCTCCGCAGCGCCTCCCGCGGTTTCAGCCGCAGCGTTTGGGCGAAGCCGTCGCTTTCGAGGCGCAACTCGTCGCCGGGGATGTGCTGCAACGCGTAATCCATCCGATCGAAGGCGAATACGCTCCGCTCGGCGATCTTCCCGCTGGGCAGGAACAGGGCCATCGGTGCGCCGAATCGCTTGAGCACGGGCCACGCCCGCGTCAAGTTGTTCCGATAGCCATCGTCGAAGCTCAGCACCAGGCTATTCGGCTCGAAAGGTCGACGGCCAGCGATCATTTCGACCGCCGCCTCCAGGCTGACGAAGCGATAGTGCCGGCCCAGCACCGCCATGTAGCGTTCGAGCGCCTGCACGGAGGCACGTTCTCGCAACGGCTTCCACGCGCCTTCCACGTCAGCCGCGACCCCGTGAAACATCAGGACGCTGACGGTGCCCCGCCGCCGTTGCCTCAGCATCGCGCAGGCACCCACCAATCGGAGCGAGGCGAGCGTCAGCTTTCGCAGCGTCATGAGAGGCGCCCCAAAATAGCACGCCTGAGCTCGGTCATGCGCCGAGCCCAGCGCTCCGGATCTCGGGCTCCGGATCTCGGGTTTGACCACTCCGGGCACCGCCTGCTAACGTGCCCGTCCGCACCCTCCATGCGGCCGTGGCGGAGCCTCACTCGAGCGTCGTCGCCCACTTAACGCCGGAAGCTGGGGGGTCCATGCGTCCAAGTCGAGCCCGTACCGCAGCGAGCATCTTGATCTGGGGCTGGCTGCTGCCGGTCCTCCCGGCAGCGGCTGCCGACACGACCCTGGTCGCAGTCGGAGCCAACTGGAAGTACTTGGACAACGGCAGCAACCAGGGAACGGCCTGGCGAGCGGCCGGCTTCAACGACAGCGGATGGTCCTCCGGGCCGGCGCAGCTCGGCTACGGTGATGGCGACGAAGCAACGGTGGTGAGCTATGGCCCGAGCTCCACCAGCAAGTACATCACGACCTACTTCCGGAATACCTTCACGGTGGCCGACGCCTCGGCCTTCAACAGCGCGACGGTGAGGCTGCTGCGAGACGACGGGGCGGTGGTCTATCTGAACGGCACTGAAGTGTTCCGCAGCAACATGCCTGCGGGAGCGATTACCTCAACTACACCCGCCTCTACGGCGGTGACCGGCGCCGACGAGTCCGCCTTCTACGCGACCTCCCTCCCTTCCTCCGTGCTAGTGACCGGCGTCAACGTCTTGGCCGTGGAGGTTCACCAGGACAGCGGCGCCAGCTCGGACGTGAGCTTCGTCCTGGAGCTGTTCGGCAGCACATCGCCCCCGAGCGTGTCCCTGACGCGCGGCCCCTACCTCCAGTCTGGGACGCCTAGCAGCGTGGTCGTGCGCTGGCGCACGAGCGCGGCCTCGGACAGCCGCGTGAGCTACGGTTTCACCACCGACGTGCTCGGCACGAACGTCGATGAGGGCACGCTCCGCATGGAGCACGAGGTCAAGCTCACCGGCTTGCAGCCCGCCACCAGGTACTACTACTCGGTCGGCAGTTCCACAGGCGCGCTGGCGAGCGGCGCCGACCAGTTCTTCTGGACGC
>CAYWOO010000070.1:0-2849 GCA_964458665.1 uncultured Dehalococcoidia bacterium | reverse complement strand
TTTGTTGGGGGCGAGGCGTCGTGTGTTCCTTCGGCGGTTCTTCAAGGCCCTCCTCCGGCAGCGAATCCAGCAGGTCTTGCACGGCATCGGTTGTCGGCATCACTTCTGGCGTCTCGATTTTGGGAACCGGAGATGGATTGTGTCGGCTCGTCCGGTAGGGCATTTCTGCCATCAATCGGTCCAACGAGCCCAACGAGCCGGCGCGACGCCATTTGCACTCCACACTCCATCGCACTTCGTCGTCCGCAGTCAGCCGGCCCGATTTAGCGAGTTCAATCAGCGCGCCGAACGACAACGGTCCAACGGCGGCATCGTCGCCATTGGTCATCCGGTAGTACCATTCGCCCGTAGCGATGGGAGACGAGGCTGCGGTGTTCGTCGTGGTCGTCACGGCCGATGCCGATTCGACGGGGTCTTCATAGAATTCTTGCAATTCTCGAACGGCTTTGGCCGGTACCCACATCGTTAACGCTTCGGGCCGGACTTCATCGTTCCCCGACAAAGTGCCGTTGGTCGCGAATTCGCGCAGATCGTTCAGGGAAACCGGACCAAGCTCTTCGCCAAACATGCGATAGAACCAATTCTCCGGCATGCCAAATTCTCCAGCACAATTAACAATACGAAGCGATGCAGGAGTTTTCCATCGGCGAGTGTGGTTATGTCCTTGAAACTCGGTCAATTTAAAACTCGCCGATTGGCCTGCCATCGCGTCGGGAACCAAGTTGCTGATAAGTCGCGTAGTTGATATTTTGGCTGATGAACCTCACGGTCCCATCACAGAGCGTAAAGTGGGCACCACCCCTGTGGGCGGACTTAAATCCCTGATTGCCATTGTGATATCCGTAAGCCTTCGTCTCGCACCCAGTAAATGGGACTGGAAATGGGGGATCGCCCGGACATGTCTTGAGGTTCATCGGAGCCGTGGTCGCATAGAAGCTCCCGACAGTAACTGACCAGCCCATCATGGAGTCCGTGCAATCCGGACGAATCTCACCCATGGCGATGGTGTACGCCGTACCGTCCGTGATTTGAGCATACTTGGCTGCCCAATTCGCACGCGAGAACGGTCCAGAGATTTGGCTCGGATCCCACGAGGATCCATGCTGTACCGGGCCATCACCCCAATATCCGGTGCTGGGATACGTGCCACCTGGACCACCAGCGAGTGGGAACATACCGCAGGCCCCGCCCCCGCCCCAGTCCCACATCATTTGTGCGCCAATGGATGGCTCGTAACAGGACACACCATAATCCCACCACGCACGCTGATTTCCAGCATACGACGGACAGATCAAGAGCGGGATCAAAGATTTCGAAAACTCATTCGGAGTTCCAGGCCCGGAGCCGACCGGGTCCAAACTACTGGGATTCGCTTCCCACCAATCACGGCCGGTGGTGTCGGGGTTCCGCGTCTTGTACAAGGGAGCTTGGTCGGAATACGGCAGCAAACCGACCAATACGCTGCCTTGCCAACCAGGCTGCGACCAATTAGGAGAAATTCCGTTGATAGGGAACTGCTTGAAGCCGTCCGCATAATTATGCAGGGCCAGCCCCAATTGTTTGAGGTTGTTCTTGCATTGCGATCGGCGAGCCGCCTCGCGCGCCTGCTGCACCGCTGGAAGCAACAACGCGATGAGGATGGCGATGATCGCGATCACCACCAAGAGTTCGATCAGCGTGAACCCTCGGAAGCGACGTGGCTTCTGTGTTGATTTCATGCGTGTACCCTTTGAGAAGTGAATTTGAATTTGAGAAGTGAATAGGAGGCAACGCAGCACGAACGTGCTTAAGATTCGGGCGAGTCTCCAATCTGTTGTCGAAGTTGTCAATGATTACTCATCGTCAGTCGATTTCCCTTTTTTCGCCAGTTCGTCAGACGGCATAGGCTTCACCGGTCCGATGCGTGTTCGCCGAACTCGGCAGGCTTGAGCGGCTCGGGTCCAGAACGCAGCGGCCTCAGGACGTCCAAGTTGTTTGGTGATTTCCGCGATTTCCTCGCGCCCGGCGACGTCGTCCGGGTTGGCCCAGATGCGGTCGTGAAGTTCCGAGAACCGCTTGTGAAGCGCTTCAGAGATCTGCAATAGCTTTATGTGTTCATCATAAAGGTCTTTGTTCCCTTGGAGTAGCAGCGCTCGAGCAAACTGGTATCGAGCCTCGACGTCGTGAGGCAAACGCCGCACGGAGTATTCCAGCAACGGCAAGGACTCGGCGGAATTGCCTGATTCCAGCAGCCATCGCCCCTTGAGCAGCAAGGCGTTGGGATTCGTGGCGTCGGCCGCCAAGACTCGATCTAGGGAGAGCTGAGAATTCTCGAGCTCGCCGAGTTGGTGCTGAGCTTGCGCGATGGTCAGCATGGCTCCCACGGTGGGAGGTTGAAATTTCGCGGCCGTCGAGATCGCTTCGGCAAATTGATTCGTCTTCAAGAACGCGCCGGAGAGTTGTTCGAGGAGTTCGTTCTGTGGCACGGCGGCGGAGGCATGTTGAATGGCAATCTGATAATGGTGGATGGCCTTTTCGTTCCGGCCGAGATCGAGAAAAATCGATGCCAAGAGTCGATGTGGCCGATGATCATGTGGGTTCAACTCAAGGGCCTTCTCGAGTTCATAGATCGCCGAGCCGGTCAATCCGATATCGTAATAGACCGCGCCCAGCCAGCGATGTGGTTCGGATTCCAATGGACGATCCGCCGCAAGCGTCGTGAAGAGTTGTTCGGCTTCCGGGTAATTCTTGAGCCAATAGTGGCACTCACCGGTCAGTAGCAGCACGGCGTGGCGCATCTGGCCTTGCGGCGGAGTGCGGCGAAAACAATTCAGGGCGGCATCGAGCTGACCTTTTCGTAACAGCAACGC
>CAYWOO010000069.1:0-3926 GCA_964458665.1 uncultured Dehalococcoidia bacterium | reverse complement strand
TGCCGGACTGCAAGGATGCGGCGCTGACGATCCGGATGCTGGAGGGCGACCTGAACCTGGACTGCGTGGTAGACGTGCAGGACGACCAGGCGGCGGCGTTCCGGTACGGGCAGTTCTTCGGGCAGTTGAACTACAACCGGTTCTTCGATGTGGAGCCGAACATCTCGCCGGACTTCGACATCGACATCAAGGATGTGCAGACGATCTTCGGGCGGAACGGGTCAACCTGTGCGAACCCCATCCCGCAGCAGCCGCCGCTGAACACCGTCCCCGACCCATAACCGAGCAATCCTCATCCAGCGCGAGGCACGCGGAGTGCGCTTGACCCGTCCGGGCGCGCAGGTTATCTACTGTGGTGCGCGTTCGCTGTTCGGACCGCAGCGTTGTGGAGGATGGGTCGTTGGCGATGTTTCGTGTTTGTTCCTGGGTCGTGGCGGCAGGCAGTGTGCTCGCGATCGCAGGGGTCGCTTGTAGTGGCGGCGGTTCAAGCAAGAAGACCGCAACGCCGGACATTGTTGTCACCGAAGCGCCACAACCCACGGCGGTCCCCACGCCGGTTGTAACTGGAAGCCATGTGAACTCCAGCGTCGGCATTGGCTACGAAGGCGATATCCCGGCGGGCTGGCATCTCCGGCCGAACGTTGTGACCGCTCCGAATTTCAAGGTCGACGGATACTTCAAGACCGATCCGGATCCGGCGAATCCGAATGCACCTCAGATCAGCATAGCCGTCGGCTGCGAGCCGCCGGACTCGCCCCCCGATACGCTGGACATCGTGTTGGAGAAAAAGGTCAAGACCCTCACCCAGTTAAGGCGCGAGAACGTCACCTCTGGGCCGCACGCCTCGGTCGATGGGCGTCCCGCCTCCCAGGTCGACTACATCTTCCGCTTGCGCGAGGGAACGCCGGTGCCAGATCAGCCGCCCGCGGGCAGGAACCTCGGCATCAGCCGCCGGGAAGTCATCTTCGTGTCCGATGCCTGTATCTGGTCCGTGGCCCTTTCGGTACCAAACGGGCCCCTGGGAGACGATGCTGCCGTTCTTGACCAGTTCTTGACGACGCTCAAGGTTCGCTCCTGACCTTCGCTCCAATGCTAGGTTCCTGCGGCCGTATTCGGTAAAGTGCCCGGGCAGGCAGCAGGAAGCTCGCCCTGCCCACAGAACCCCGCCCCGCCACCCACGTTGCACGGAAGCACAGGCTCGAATCCCAGCTCTGCTAGGGCTCGGTGCTTGACGCGCGAAATATTGAAGCTGATTTAACGTTTTGTCCGTAGATGCCAGAGACGTTCTGGCACGAAGGTGAATTGCCCTGGCGAGGCGTATGCCGCTGGGTCGTTCGCTGTTCTCTCGGATTCGTTTTGCGGGCTTGGTGGGCGATCGATGCGCACGTCGTAAGGCAGCTGGCACAAGAATGAAGTCGCGTATAACGCCGGCTCAGCGCCCATGGGCGCCGCGGCTCCTGTTGGCCTTCACCCTGGCCGCGGCGGTCCTCTATGCGTTGCCCGCGTTCCGCGCCGAACCCGCCAGTGCGGGATCGGGCACCGCCATCGAGCGCGTGTCGCCGGTATCGCAGACGGTAAACACCACCGACCCGACTGTATCCGTCGATGTGACGATCGAAAGCGTTACCAACCTCGGCGCGTACGAAGTCCTCATGGGCTACGACAGCGCGGTGCTCACGTTCCTCGACGCTACCGACGCCGGGTTCTTGGGAAGCAGCGGCCGCACGGTCTCCTGCCCGCCGCCGGTAATCCAGACGCTGCCCGGTACCATCAAAATACTGCACTTCGGCTGCGGCACGTTCGGTGCGCCGCCGCCGTTCGGGCCAGACGGCAACGGCACGCTCGCCACCGTGCGTTTCGTCCCGATTGCCGCCGGCTTCACGCAACTGACGTTGACGCCATCCCTGAGCGATCCGATCGGCAACGCACTTTCGGCGATCGGGTTTGATGGCGATGTGACGGTCTCGTCGGGCCCCACCTTCACGCCCACGCCCACGCAAACGCCGTGCCCTGGCACATGTCCCACGGACACGCCGACGTTTACACCAACGCCCACCAGCACGCCGGTACCGTTCTGCGGCAGTCCGGCCACGCTCATCGTGTGCGTACAGCCGCCGGCTGCGGCGGGAAGCCCGAACGTTGCGCTGAACATTGACGTCTCCGTCGCCGCCGCGCCGGAGGTCCTGGGGTTCGAGTTCCACCTTGCGTTCGATCCGGCGCTGCTGAGCTATGCCGGTTTTAGCCCGGGCGGGTTCCTGTCGTCCACCGGCCGCTCAATCGTGTGCCTGCCGACGGTCGTTTCGCCGGGCTTGATTGTTGAGAGTTGCGTGACGCTCGGCAGCAGCATCGTTGCGGCATCCGGGGCGGGCATCCTCGGCAGCATCACGTTCGTGCCGCTCCAGTTAGGGACGGGGACGCTGGCCCTGTCGAACGTGGTCCTTGTCGCGCCGGTACCGACGTGTGGTTCACAGAGTTCCTGCGTGCAGAGCATTATCCCGGCGACCGTCGACGGGACCGTGAGCATCGATCCGTGCGCAGGGGCGTGCGACACGGTGACACCGACGCCGTCGCCGTCGCCCACTTCTTCGCCAACTCTCACGCCAACGCTCACACCCACGCTCACCCCGACGCCCTGCAGCGGCGTTTGCCCGACGCCAACCGACACGCCGACGATTGCGGCCGCCACTGCCACGCCCACGCCGGGTGCGGCGTTCCTCACCGTGAATCCGGGGCTGCAGAACACGTTCGAGACGGCGCCCTTCTCCGTGGACGTGGACGTCGCTAACAGCTCGCTCCTTGCGGCATTCCAGTTCACGCTGTCGTACGATCCTGCAATTGTCACCTTCATCGATGCGCAGCCCGGTGCGTTCCTGGGCAGCAGCGGGCGGTCGGTGCAGTGCAACTCGCCGATCGGGACGCCCAACAGCATCACCTTCGGGTGCTTCACGATTGGCACATCCATCGCGCCACCCAGCGGCGCCGGCACACTGGCACACGTCTCCCTGCAGGCGTTGATTCCCGGCACGTCGCCGCTCGGCCTGAGCGGAGCGATCCTCGCATCGATTAGCGCGGTGTCGTTGCCGGTGGGCGGCGTCACGGGTGGGTCGGTCGTCGTGGCTTCCTGCGGCGGCGTCTGCCCGACGCTCACGCCGACACCGACGGCCGGGCCGGCCACCGCGACCCCCACGTTGGGCAGTGGCGGTACGCTCGGCTTCATCGTCCCCACGGCCGTCAGCGTCATCGTTGGCGACACCTTCACCGTTGATGTGAACGTGGCGAACGTCCAGAACCTCGGTGCGTACGAATTCACGCTTTCGTTTGCGCCGGACTTGCCGCCCAACTACCTGGAGTTCGTATCCGTTACGGACGCCGGCTTCCTCGGCTCCACCGGCCGCCCGGTGTCGTGCCAGCCGCCCATTGTTACGGCGATCAACGTGCGGTTCGGCTGCGTGACGGGCGGCGCCTCGCCTGCCGGCCCGATGGGGAGCGGGACGCTGGCGCATGTCACTCTTCGTGCTGTCGACCTCAACTCTGGCCCGCTCACGCTGGAAGACTTTGCCCTGACGGATCCGTTCGCTACGACCATCAACGCAGCAACGGGTGGCGCAACCGTCGCATCCGCGCCGCCGCCGACACCCACGCCTACGGACACCGCGACCCCGACGGATACCCCGACGCCCACCGATACGGCGACGCCGACGGACACGGCGACGCCGACCGAAACGCCGACGGACACGCCGACGCCGACAGAGACGCCGACGGACACCGCCACGCCGACCGAAACGCCGACCGACACGGCGACGCCGACCGAAACGCCGACCGACACGGCGACGCCGACCGAGACGCCGACGGACACGCCGACGTCGACCGAAACGCCGACTGACACGGCGACGCCGACCGAAACGCCGACGGACACGCCGACGCCG
>CAYWOO010000068.1:0-25074 GCA_964458665.1 uncultured Dehalococcoidia bacterium | reverse complement strand
GCCGGCGATCATCCAGCCGCTTGCGGGTACGATGCGGGTGCTGCGATTCGGGTGTGGCACCCTGGGTCCGCCGCCGCCGCCCGGAGCGGACGGTGATGGCACGCTGGCCACCATCGCGTTCCAGCCGCTTGCCGTTGGGCTGACAGACCTGGATCTCACGCCGTCACTGAGCGATCCGTTGGGCGGGCCGATCGACGCCACGGCCTTTGGCGGGCAAGTGGACATCGGTACAGGACCCACGGCGACGCCGACATCGACGCCGACCCCGACCGCAACCGCAACGCCGTGCCCTGGAGTCTGCCCGAGCGCAACGCCCACCGTGTGCGCTTCGCCCCAGGTGCAGGTCGCGAACGGGCTCGCGGGCAACCCGGGCGTGGTGCTCGCTGTGCCGGTAACGGTGCAGAGCGCGTGCGATGTCGGTGCGTTCTCGTTCACGCTGGCGTACGATTCGGCCATCCTGAGCTTCTCGAACGTGCAACTCGGATCATTCCTTGGGTCGTCGGGCCGAAGTGCGCAGTGTGCCGCTCCTATCGTAACCGTTGCGAGTGTCGCCTTCAGCTGCGTTACGTTGGGATCGCCACCTCCAAACGGGGCGAACGGGTCTGGCGTGCTGGCGACGGTGGAGTTCGTCCCCGCGGTCTTGGGGAGCAGTGCGCTTACGCTTTCCAACGTCGCGCTCCTCACCCCGACCGCCGATCCGATCCCGGCAACCAGCGCGGACGGATCGGTCACGATCAGCACCTGCAGCGGCGTCTGCGCAACGGTCACGCCAACGTCGTCGCCCACGCCAACGCTCACCCCGACCCAAACCACGCAGCCGTCCGCGACGCCAACACCAACCTCATGCCCCGGCGCTTGCCCGACACCGGTGATCGCCACGGCTACGCCGACGCTCGCGAGCGGGCCGGCGCAGGTGTTCATTGATCAGGCGACGTATCTAACACAGGAGGGCTCTCCCTTCAGTATTGGCGTCAGCCTCACGGACGCGGTGAACTTGGGCGCGTTCAGCTTTGTGCTGCAATATGATCAGGCGCTCGTCTCCGTGCAATCGGCTACGGCCGGACCGTTCCTGACGAGCACCGGCAGGACATCGTTCTGCGGCCTGGACATTGGGCCGCCGCTGCTGGCGCCAGGCATGGCCCGCTTCAGCTGTGGAACGCTCGGCGACTCTCCAGCGGGCGCCACGGGCGGCGGCGCGCTGGCCACGCTGTCGTTGCTGGCGCTGGCGCCCGGGACTTCGGCGCTCGGCCTGATACAGGTGGCCTTGTTGACGCCGCCCAGCGGGTTCATCCCGGTCGGTTCGGCGATCGGTGCGAGCGTGACCGTGACGGGATGCGGCGGCTCGTGTCCGACGGACACACCGACGCCAGCAACGAGCCCGACGGCAACGCCAACGCCCGGTGGCGTCGCCAGCGTTGGCATAACGCCGAGCGCATTCAATGTGTCACCGGGTGATACGTTCACCGTCGATGTCACGGTTTCGTCGGTGAGCAACCTTGGCGCGTTCGAGATCGTGTTTCAGGACAACATCGCGCCGCCGTTTTTCATTGAGTTTGTGAGCGCCCAGCTCGGACCGTTCCTGGGGTCGACGGGACGGCCCGTTGTCTGCCAGGCGCCGATCGTCACGGTACTCAATGTTCGCTACGGCTGCGCGACGACCGGCACGGGAGCGGTGGGGCCGTCGGGTGGCGGTGTGCTCGTGACGTTGACGTTCCAGGCCGTGAACTTCGGATCGTCGTCGGAGTTCGGCGTGACGTCCGTCGATCTGACGGACCCGCTGGCAAACACCATCCCGGCGCAGCTCTCGCCACTCGGCTCGATTACCTCATCGGTACCGACGCCGACGAATACGCCACCGGGCGGCGTCATACTCAGCGCCGCCAGCAGCGGGCCGGGCGGCGAAACGTCCTTGGCACTCGGACCGGCGGCATCGGCCGTTCGCGACAGCCTCGACAGCACGTTGGCGCCGATACTGGTTGCCCTTGGAGCGATCACGCTCGCGATTGTCGCCGCGCGCGCCGGTCGCGGATTCGGATCGAGCGTGCGGCCTGCGCGGCATCGCATCGGTGGCCCGCTTGCGCTCGCAGGCATCCTGACGGTCGCGGCGGCGCTGCCGGCACTGCTGCCCGCGGCGCCGCTCACAGCCACCGCGGGCGTGTCGCTCTCGCAGGAACCTGCGTCGGCAAACCTCTTCGTTGGCGCGCCGCCGCTGGTCGTGACGCAGCGGGTAGCGCAACTCCCAGCCGGCGTTGCGGCGTTCACCATCGATCTCCGGTACGACGCTGATCTTGTGGACCTAACGATTGTTGACGGCGGATTCCTGGGCAGTACGGGCCGCGCGGTCCTGTGCAACACATCCGAGCCCACCTTCTTCGAACGGATCTTCTCCTGCACGTCGTCGGGCAATGCACCGTTCCCGACAGGGCAGGGAGATCTGGCGGTCTATACGCTCACGCCGAAGCCGGCCGCGATCCTCCAGCTGCGGCCTTCCCGCGCGAACGGCGGTGCCTTCGTGTTGGGGCTCGTCGCATCCGGGACGCATCTGTTCAGCGGAACCGGGATGATTGATGTTGGCGAGATTGAGTCGGCCGGCCTGGCGCTACGCGCGCTGGAGGGCGATGTGAACCGAGACTGTGTGGTCAATGGCCTGGATCTGCAGGTCGTCGGATCACACTATCCTTCGTCGCCCGCCTCGTACTCCTTGCCCGCCGACCTGGAACCGGCGCAAGGCGACGGCGATGTCGATGTGCGCGACCTGCAGTTCGTGTTGGGCCGGCAAGGGAGCACCTGCGCGCAACCAGCGCCCGACCAGGCGCCGCCGCCTCCCGCCACGATGTCAGGCGCGGCTGCCTCGTCGGTCGGCGGCGTTGCCGAACGCCCGGATGAGCGGGATGCGCCATCGGCTCGGCCGGCGCCTCGGAGCGACAGCACCGCCCGCGCGTTCGCCCGCGCGTTCGGTAGTGCATCCATCGTCGCCGCGATCATCGGCGTTTGGTGGTATGCGCGTAAGAGGCGGCTTCGCTAGCGAAGCGCCTGCCCCAGGGCGCCATTTGTGTGTTCACTGGTGTATCGCAAGGCGTGATATCGCACGCCCGCACTCGCTTGCGCGAGCGACTATGGAGTGCAGCTTCCCTCCGCGGGCGACTCGAGCTTCCAGTTGCCATCCGCCTCTCGCTGTAGAGGGATCGTCTGAGAAACCGTCGTGTCAGGGTCAATTTGAAGCGTCACGCTTGCGAGGGCCTGATCGCCCTCGATCTCGATGCCTGTGACATCTGTGAAGAGCTGCCCCTTCACGGAAGCAACCACCGCTTCGAAGTCCGCACGGCTACACCCGCGCAGGTACGAGGACGCCTGGATCGCGTAGAGCGCATCGCCATCGCCCGTACGAACCGCTTGCGCGAACTGCGTCACGATCGCCCTGATCGCCAGTCGATCCTCCGTGGTAGTGGGGGTCGGTGTTGAGTCCGAACGTGCGATGGTCCTGGTCTCGTCGTTCGTGCTGGTGAAGAGTGCAACGGTGATCGCAGCGATCACGCCCGCAACCACGAGTACGCCGACGATTCCGCGCCTGCTCCGGAGTATTGGCTCATCCATTCGTGTTGGCCTCCGCAACTATGGTAGCAGCGGCCGCGATCTGCCGGAGCGATCTTGAGGTTGCGGCGTCAACCTGGTGATTGCCAAGCCTGTTCGTGTGGGGCGGGCCAACTGCCACTAACCGCGGTTTCGGCGGGAATACCAAGCAACGCCACCGCCAACAACCGCCGCGGCGAATGCGAACACGAACGCGTGCCGTATCGTCGACGACCCGCGCGCGGGGACCGTGGATTCCGGCAGATTGGGCCCTTCCGCGAAACCACCGACGGATGCGAGGCTCGCGCAGTCAGCTACTGTGCCGGAACCGAACAGCACATGCACTACGATGCCGTTCACCGCGTTCGCCTGCGTCTCCGTCGAGATCGGGGCGTTGATGGTGTAGGTGTTCAGGAGTGCGATGTCGGGATCGCCGACCGCTGTGGTGATGAGACGGACGGCCACGCAACCGTTGCCGGACGCAGCCACCGTCAGCGTGGCGAGTAGGCCGGCGGTGGACGTTGACTGTCCGTTCAGGGCGACGCACCCGAATACAAGGTCGCCGGACATCGGCACGGAGCCGTAGCACGCGACGCTACCAGGGTCACCCGCACTCAGGATCGTCGATCCGGCCGCGCTCCCGGACATGCCCGTGAGCGTGATGCCGCCGCTCGCGACAGCTCTCGCGTGCAGGTTGAATCCGGCGTACGCATCACTCGCCGCCGACGTGTTCGCCGGCACCGACGCACCCGCCGCCGGCCCGAGCGATATCGTGCCGCCGACACCCGTCGTGGCATGCGCGATGCTCGTATCGCTGGCGGCTCCGCCAACAGCGAGCAGCAGCGAAACGAACATCGCCGTCGTTGCGATGCGGATGAGTACGAGCATCCTGGTGGACCTCTCCTGCGCGTTCGCCAAGTCTATGGAGCGAAGGCGCTGTCCGGCAAGCGCCCGTGCTCGTCGATACCGAGCAATCCGATGCCGAAGAGCGTTGGACGGCGATTGCACGGCGCGTAAGATGTTGTCGTGATACGTGCGCTGGCTTGCTTGGTGGTCGCAGTTGTCGTTGGCGGTGTCTTCGCGGCAATGCCAGTGGCGAGCGTGGCGCCGCCCGGCCAGGATCATGCCTGGAACGTGACGCTCTCCACGACCGCGCTGGGCAGTCATCCTGATATCACTGCGACGCTGAACCTCTGCACGGACGGCAGCGGCCAGCCAGGAATCGCGCACGAGTGTCTCTCGGGAGTTCCTGCGGACCCGCTCTTCGATCATGCGATCATCAGATACACGGGCATGCGTGCCGCTTCGCCGGCAATCGCGAGCCGCATCGCGACGATCACGCTTGATGTCGAGTCGAACATCGGGCAGCTGCAGAACGTTGGCAACGACGCCGGGCAGCCGGTGCCGTGTGGCTCGCAGGTGCATCCGAGCGTGGCGGTCGACGTCTGGGCAGCCGCGACGACAGGCGTGGCGGTCTCGATGGCCCCGTCCCCAACACCCGGGTTTTCGTACGACCAACTCGACGATCCGGCGCAGGCCGATCCGACTCCCGGCGCCGCCGAAGGCGATGGCTGGCCGACGGGCATCAGCCGCGTCCCGTCCGTCGTGCCCGATACGCTGGCGGTCCTCGGCCTGCCCGCCTCGGCTCTGATCAGCCGTGGATACGGCGTCATCCCGGGTCTACAGAACACGACCATCACGCTGCTGACGGTGTTCACCGGTACGACGCAGGGCACTGATCCCGTATCGACGATCATTGTGCTCGGCAATCCGTACGAAGCGCAGGATCCGGCGACAGCAGACATCATGAACTGCGCGCCGTTTTCATCCAACTTTGTGCTGCGTGGCACGACGATAGCATCGGCGGGATCGAAGACGATCAGCGGCACTACTGTCTCAGGCGACTACAGCGCGCCCGCCGCGCCGGGCGAAGCTGTGCTGACGATCTGCGATCCGACGCTGCCCGCGCAGACGGCGTGCAACCCTTCGGCGCGCGCAATCTCGCTGCTGCTCTCTATGTCTGGTGATGATGACGGTGATGGTGTGGCGGATGCGGCGGACGACTGCCCGGCGATCGCCGACGCAACGCAGTCATCGTTCGCCGGCATCGGCGATGCATGCGGAGGGACGCTCGGTATCAACGCTGGCCTCGGATACGACAACAACAGCGCGAGTGCCGTCTCCGCGTTCTCTGCCGCGAGCTGTTCGGGGCTGCCGCACATGACAGCGAATGCGATGAGCTGCACGGACATCGATGGCGACGGCATCAAGAATGCATCCGACAACTGTCCGTTCGTGGCGAACGCCACGCAGCGAAACCGCGATGGTGACAGCCGGGGCGACGCCTGCGAGGGTGACGGCACGGACCCGGGCATCACGGGCAGTGGCCCGAATAGTGAGGCGTTCACGCCTGGCGATTTCGGCGGCCTGTACAAGGACTTCGACGACCGCTGCGAGGCGCCGTACAGCGTCGGCGGCCCACTGTCGCTGACGACTACGTGCTCATCGTTCACGTCCGTACCCGGGCCGGGCGGATGTTGCACCGGACCGGGAGCATCGTTCGCCGACTCAGATGACAACGGCGTGCCTGACTACCTTCTCGTCGGCGGCCTTGCCACGCGCGATCATCGCGGCGATGCGAATGGCGACGGCTACAGCGACGCCGACGAGGGCTCGCCCGCGAACTGTGGCGTGGCATCGTGCGCCAGCCTGACAACGTACGGCACAACGGAGACGGCATCGTGCAACGATGCCGGCCGGAACTGTGGGACGATCGCCGCGTCGCCCCTGGGCGCGCCACGCCTGACGGGCGGCGGAGTCGGCCTCGGCTGTTGGAGGAGCGTCGATTCGTCGGGAGCGCTGAGGACCACGCTGCTCGCCAAATCGGATGTAGACCTCGACGGTGTCGTCAGCATTCTCGACATCGCGGGCGTCGCCAGCTGGTTCGGCGATCACATTGGCGATTCAAACGATCCGCGATGGGAAGGGAACATGGACGGTGACCGCGTCATCTCCATTCTCGATCTTGCCGGCATGGCTTCCAACTTCGGCCGCAACGTCTCTGCGGGCTGCACGGGCCAGTAGGCTGCCTTCAACCCCGGATTCCACCTCACTAAGAGCTGGTTTTGCGCTCCTGCCCCATGTAGGCAGCCTCGCCGCGGCCGCCGATTGTCGCGGCTAGCTCTCCTGGTTGACAAAATTCTTCAAAAGAACCCTCGGATCCCCATTGACAGGATGGAGCCAGAATGCCATCATAGTGCCATCAGATAGATGGCAAAGCGCCGGTAGCTTCGAGCGTCGGCGCAGGAGGCGGGGCCGATGCCCACGGAGCTTCGGACAGAACCGGTATTCGACGCGCTGAAGCAGCCCCTGACGCTCATTGAGAGCGACGAGCGGCGGCGTGGCATCGAGACGTACATCGAGGCGGCGCGCACGCCCCTCGAACGGGCCGTGTACGACCTGATGTCGCAGATGGCACAGGCGATCGACGAGAAGGTGAGCGCGCATTACCGCATCCGCCTGGGGTATCAGCCGGGAGGCTTGCAGGTCGAGATCGACGAGAAGCCCGGCAGCGCCAGCGAGGACGCGCCGTGGTCGACCGCCGAGGGTGATGTCGAGAAGATCACGATTCGCATTCCTGCCGAGCTGAAGGACCTGGCGCAGCAGGCGGCGTCGAAGGCCGGCACCTCAGCGAACACCTGGTTCATCAAGGCGCTGGCTCGCGCCGTGCGCAACATCGACGTGCAGACGGGACCGCCGCCCCCCATGCCGCCGCGAGGCTTCCGCGACAAGGGCCCCCACGGTCGCGGCTCGCGCCTCAGTGGTTGGGTGGGCGGTGACGACGACGAGTAAATAGCGCTGGATGTTCGCGCAGGACGCGGCCGAGGCGCCGCGACAGGAGGACGAGATGACATTCGACGAACTGCTGGTGGAAGGTCGGATAGAAGCGCTGAAGCAGCTGGATACAGCGTGGGTGCGGTTCGAGCAAGAAGCGCACGCCGCGCACGCCGGCGGCTGGCGGCGAGCGATGGCGGTCGGCCTCGTGCGCGTTGGCGCCTGGCTGGACCGTGGCGCGGTTGAGCGCGCGGCCATGGTGTTGCGTCAGGCGCATTGAGATTCGGCCTGACTGCAGCGCAGACGACGCGGGTGGCAACAGGAGTTGGCGATGAACGAGTGGAAGACGTGGAGCAAGCAGTTCGAGAAGGATATGCGCGATGCATTCGAGAGCGTGCGCGATGCCGTCGCTGCTGGTGACGCCGGCGACTTGGCCGATGGCGCGACGGAATTCGCGCAAACCATCATCGAGTGCGCTGTCACGCCCTTGGCTGCGTTCCTGGGCGGACTGCCCCGCTCGATGGACTTCGCGTCCTGGAAAGGCGCGCGCAGCTGGGCCAACTGCGAGGCATGGGATGACGGCGACTAGCTGCACCCAGCCAGTGCGGCCGGAGTAGCGACGCGGTCGGCTCGGCACAACGGATGGTTCGAGAAGAGAAGGATAGAGGACATGCGACTGTTTGCGTTCATCGTGGCGCTCTTGCTGCTGGGGGGCTCGATCGATCCGGCGCGCGGTTGGCTGATTGCGCTGGTGGTGGTCACCGGGATCTCGGCGCTGCGGCCGCGGTTTTGGAATTGGCTGCACGTCCGGCCCGCGATCGACCTGCGTCTTGCGTCGTTCGTGCTGGCTGTGTTGCTGCTCGCGGGCGCCATCGATCCGACGCGCGACTGGCTGATCGTGCTGTCGGTGGTGACGGGTCTGGCGATGGTCTCGCCGCGTTTCGGCATCGACCTGTTCGGGTTTGACCGGGACGACCACGATCGCGGATGGCGGTGGCAGCGGCGGATGGAGCGTTGGGGCGAGCGCGCGGATCGCGACTGGACGAAATGGGAGCGGCGCATGGATCGGCGGCGCATGCGTCACACGGACGGTGGGGGAGACGACTGGTCATGATGAATTTGGCGGCCGAGTTCGCGATCACGTGCGAAGGGCAGCTGGTGCGGGACGGCCTACCACTGGTCGTGGAGTTCACGTCGTCGCGGGTGCGGCAGCGGCCGCTCGCTGCGCGGCCCGGCGGCATCGAGCTGGCGGAGACGCGCCTGCCCGTGCGCGCCGTCGACATCGATGCCTACCCCGACCTGCGGCGCCGATTCAAGATCAACCTGCTGCCGACGTTCGTCGTGCTGCACGATTCGGCCGAGCTGGCGCGGTTCGTCGGGCCACATTCGCGGCGCGAGCTGGCCGGCGCAATCCGCCGCGCACTCGACCCGAGCATGGTGTTGGTGCAGGAGCCGCCGCGCGCGCGTGCGCGGTGGAATGACTTCAGCACGCGGCTCTGGGGCTTCACGAGCGGCTGACGGCGGCTGCGGGCCACGCAGTCCCGCCCCTACCGGCGGCGGCACGCATCGGCCGCGCGCACGAGGACAGATGGAACACACGCGAACGATCACCCGTGAGTTCGAAACCGGCGAGAAGGCCGTGCTGCACATGGAGGTGCGGTCCGGCGCTGTGCTCGTCGAGTCGCACGAGTTGCCGCGCGTGCACGTGGAGGCCGTGGTGCACGTCTGGTCGGATCTCTCCGCCGAGGCGGATGAAGCGGCGAGCCTCGTCGAGCGCGGCATCGAACAGGATGCGCACCGCGTCATCGTCCGTGCGCCATCGCTGCCGCAGACCGAGGGCTGGAGCCTGTGGGGCGGCAAGCGCGGATCGCGCGTCGACTACACCGTGCGTGTGCCCGTGCGTACCGCCGTGCGCGTGCTCTCGAAGAGCGGCCGCGTCCAGATCGCCCGGACGGAGGGGCGCATCCACCTGGAGTCGGGCAGCGGCCGCTTGAGCATCGAAGACATCGCCGGCGACGTGATGGTGATCTCGCGTAGCGGCAGCCTCTCGATCGAACGGGTACGCGGCGATGTGACAGCAGAAGTGCGCAGCGGGCGCATGGACGTGCATGCCGTGACCGGCAAAGTGACGCTGCAGTCGCGCAGCGGCGCCTCGGATGTCCGCGATATCGGCGGCGACGTGGACGTGACCGCGCACACCGGTTCCGTGACGATCGACGGCGCGCACGCCGCGGTGCGCGCGCGGGCGCATACGGGCATGATTCGCTACCAGGGCAAGGTCGAAGGCGACATCGACATGAAGACGCAGACGGGGCTCATCCACCTCGCCGTCGACCCGGAGCGCCCATTCTTCATCGACGCCGAGAGCCAGATCGGCAACGTCCGCTCCGACCTGCCCCCGCGGCGCGGCGGCGGCTCCGCGAACGGCAGCGGGCCGAAGGTGCGCCTGCGCACACACACCGGCGCGATACGCCTGACGAGACGTTCGTAGGGGCGGACGGCTGTCCGCCCTGCTCGTTTATGGCGCCACTGCCTCATCGATCGTCGTGAATCCGTATCCCGCCGCGCGCAGGCCCCTGATGATCTCCGGTAGCGCCTCGGAATCCCGCGATGCGGACGCGCCGTGCATGAGGAAGATCGCGCCCGGCTCCGCCGCCGCGAGCGTCCGTGCCACGGTCGCGGCCGCGGACAACGTGCTCGACGCCGCCGTGTCGAACGCCGGCATGACGGTGATCGCGTAGCCGGCGTTCGCGGCGTCTTGTTGCGCTCCCGCGTCGACGTCACCGTAGGGTGGGCGCCAGTACGGCCGGGTGCTCCGCTGCGTCAGATGGTACACGGTGACTTCCGTGCGCGAGAGTTCGAGCGTGCGTTCGGCGGCGGTGAGGGGCCGCGCCTGCGTCGATGCTCCGGTAAACGACGTGCCATCGTACGTGCCGTTGACGATCTGATGGCCATCGGCCGCCATCGCCAGCAGCAGATCGCGATGCTGCTCCGCCCAGTACCCCTCGACGCTAAACGTCGCCCGCGCGCCTTCGCGCCGAAGCACCTCAAGGATCTCCGCCGGGCGCCCGGCGTCGTCGCCAAGGTCGAACATCAGCGCGACAACCCGCTGCGACGTCGGGAGCTGCGACAGCGTCGTCGGCGACTGGTCAGGTCTGGCCGGTGACGGTGTTGGTGTGGCTTGCGGCGACGAGCATGCGGCGATGCTCGCGGCGAGCACGCCGCAGGCGATCCATCGTCCGGCACCGAACATCGACGCCTCCCGCCTGCCACTGCGTCGTAGCTGCGCGCCCGGGCGCAAAGCGAACGCGCCCGCTGCTGCGGACGCGTTCAGGATACGTACTGGAGCCGGCGAGGGGATTCGAACCCGTGACCTGCTGTTTACGAAACAGCTGCTCTACCACTGAGCTACGCCGGCATCGATTTGAATCTGGTCAGACCAGATAACTGCGAAATCGCACGTAGCACAGCGCCCGCGGCGATCGAGCGAAGTATAGCCGAGTGGCCGATGTGCGACCAATCGCGGTTCACGCGGATGCCGGAGCGACGGCGAACACTCGCACAAGATCGTCAACCCCCTTGAGCGCGTGCTCGCCGCGATCCTTGAACGCCACGCCGGCTGACGTGCGCGCCAGATCGCGCACCGTCGCAGACACCAGTATCTCCCCAGGGGAAGAAGCATCGCAAATGCGCGCAGCGATGTTGACAGCGCCTCCGTACACGTTGTCCTCTTCGCGGATGACGTCACCCGCATGTATACCGATATGAAGTGGCAGCTCGCTTGCCGCGGCAATGTCAGTGCACCTACGCGCCGCAGCGATCGCCTGCGCCGCCGACGTGAACACGGCCATCACACCATCGCCCATCACCTTGCCTTCGACGGGCGCTCCGTCCGCGTCGCGGATCGCACCGCGCGTCTCTTCGTCGAGGGTACGCGCGGCAGTGCGGAATGCCACGTCTCCCATGCGTTCGGTCAGAGCCGTCGAACCGGCGATGTCCAGAAAGAGGATCACTGCCATTCCGGACGGTAGTTGCGCCGGCGCTCCGCCCCGTTCGGATCCGCCGCCGAGAAACTCGTCGATAGCCGCCATCATGAGCGGGTCGGTGTAGCTGCCGCCGAGGGCGTCTCCTTCCAGAAGCACGAGCCGCGCGCCCGGGATCTCAGCGGCGAATCTACGCGCCGCGTCGGCCGTCGCAATTGGACCTTCGCTGTGGTGTACGACGAGCGCCGGCGCGGCTATCCGCCTCAGACTGGAAGCTAAGTCTTCCAACGAATCAGGCGTGTTACCGACCCCGCGAAGAGCCTGCCCGTGGGTCAATGAGCGGCGCAAGAGCTCAGCGTACTGCCGCGTGCGGTCGCCACCCTGCCATCCCCAGATCATGGCGGCAAGGACTTCTGTGTAGATGAAGTAGTCGATCGGCAGCAGCGCCCCCAATGCCCTAATGGCGGGTGGCACGCTCATGCCAGGGACGGGGGGGTAGACGGCATCGACAAGCACGAGTTGCCGAACGCACTCGGGGTGACGCGCAGCGTATCGTACAGCGGTGCCGCCCGAGGACCCCGAGCCGAACATGACGAAAGAGCCCCAGGCAAGCTGCGAGGCGACAGCGTCCAAGTCGAGCAGATCTGTCTCGTCTGTCGTTTCGGTTGTCGTCTCCCCGGCTCGAGACATGCCCCGGCCGCGGAAGTCGAAGCGCACCATCTGGTGGCGTCGCGATAACCATTCGTACAACTCGCGAATTGGCGCAAACCGCCAGTCGAGCTGAGCGTGTTGCGGCACGGGCGGAAGGAACACCAGCGGCGGGCCCTCGCCAAGCGTCCAGTAGGCGATGCTCACGCCATCACTCGTGCGCGTGTATTGGATCTGAGGCTCCATGGCCCGAAGTATGCGGGATCGAGGCCACGTAGAGCTACGAACGCTCTTGTCGCAGACCAGATAACTGTGCGGTTTACGGTGGGGGGTTCACGTCTGCTGCACAGCGCTCAGGATGGGGAGGCTTACGAAACAGCTGCTCTACCACTGAGCTACGCCGGCGAAGCGAAGCGCCCGTATCGGGCGCTCGCGCAGTATAGCGAAGTCAGTCGCGCCAGCGCACCTCGCACAGCCGGACCGGGTCTTCGAAGCCCTTGAGGAGCACGTCGCCCCGGTCAGCAAACACGAAGTTCTTACCTGAGAGCAGGTGGCGCACCGCCTCCGGCGCGAGGATCTCGCCGGCGCCGGCCTGATCTTTGATACGTGCGGCAAGAATGACCGCTGAACCGAAATAGTCTCCGCCCTCTTCGATCGGCTCGCCGACGTTCAGTCCGGCGCGAATGATGATCGGCTCATCGGCCGATTCGTTTCGCGCCGCAAACGCGCGTTGCAGATCGATGGCGCAGGCGACGGCGGCCGTTGCCGAGCTGAACGCCACCATGAAACTGTCGCCATCGGTCTTCACTTCGGCGCCTCGGTGCTGACTGAGCACTTCTCGTGTGATGCGCTCGTGCTCGCGCAGCACCGCCCGGCCGGCTACGTCGCCAAGGCGACGCATCATCAAGGTGTGGTCGACGAGATCGGTGAAGAGGATGGTGGCTGTGCCCCTCGCATCGGTGGAAGGCGCGGCCGAGGGGTTGACTTGCGCGGCAGCGATTCCCATGAACGCGAGGATCGCGTCGGCAACCTGACTGTGGCCGGCGACCGCCACGCGGCAGTCCGGTACGAGGCTCGCGAGTGCGATTTCGGCGGCGCGCGCTGGCTGCCGGGGTTGGACACAAACGAGCGTAGGCACCGGCACGCGCCGGTAGATCTCCTTGACGTCCGTGGGCGCGTGCTCCTCGAAGTACGCGGCGGCGACCTCCGCTGCCACGGACTCGCGGATGGCCTGACCGAGCCAACGCTGGCTCGAGACGGGCCCCTCAGGGAAGCCCCCGTCGGCAACGTGGCGGCGGAACATCGCCCAGTTTTCGCGAACCGCGGAGGCCCGAGGGCTACTCAGGTCTGGGTCATTCGGGTAGACACATGCCAGTCCGCGGACGTGTTCGGGGTGCCGGGCGGCGTAGAGTGCGGCGACAGTTGCGCCCATGTTGTGCCCGACAAGGGTAAACGGGCGATCGGCGATGCGTGACGCGACGGCTTCGATGGCGCGAACCTGGGCGTCGAACGAGAAGTCGCTGACATCGCGCTGGGAGGCGCCGGTGCCGGGCGGGTCGAAGAAGGTCAGTCTGGTGCGGGTGATCAGCCCCACGACGAGCCGGACGGGGAGGTCTAAGGGAGCACCGTCACTCAACACATGTTGCAGGCTCAGCATCATGTTTGGGCAGTAGAGGAGGGGTGGGCCATCACCCACAGTGGTATATGCGATGCTGACGCCCTCGGCCGTTCGCGCGTACTGGATCTGCGGCTCCATGGCACGAAGTATGGGCTATCCGCCCGGAGAGGGGTACGATCGAACAACAGATAACTGTGCGCTTTACGGGGGGAGTTCACGCCTGTAGCACAGCGCACGGCACGGGGAGGCTTACGAAACAGCTGCTCTACCACTGAGCTACGCCGGCGACGCGAAACGCCCGTGTCGGGCGCTGGTGTAGTATACCGAACGACAGCGCGACGCGATCAACGCGGGTTCACCCTGATTCGGGACGGACGGCCAACAGCACCGGGCCTATCCGCGTTCACGGAGAAGTAAGAGGACAAGATGGCGAGTGACAACAGCTACTCCATCGGGCATAAGGAAGGTGCGCTCGCGTACATGCGGTTTCGCACCGCCGAGACGTGCTGTGGGTTCTTTCGCGAGCACGTCCGGCGGGACAGCGACATCCTCGACTGTGGCTGCGGTCCGGGTTCGATCACCGTCGGCCTCGCTGAGTGGGCACCTGAGGGGCGGACAGTCGGCATCGACATCGGTGCCGAACAACTGGATGGGGCACGCGCGCTCGCTCGCGATCTGAGCGTGGGAAATGTGACGTTCCGGCAGGGAGACATCTTCGCTCTTCCCTTCGAAGACGACAGCTTCGACGTGGTGTTTTCCCAGACAGTTTTGTTTCACGTCCCCCATCCCGAGAAGGCGCTGGCCGAGATCAAGCGCGTACTTCGCCCGGGAGGGCTGGTCGCACTTCGCGACGGTATCCTCGCTTTCCACATCGTCTGGCCCGAAGAGCCGCTCCTTCAGGACATGCTCCGCGTGTTTCGCCTTGGCGCGCAGCGTTCCGGCGGCAATCCCGATGTTGGTCGCGAGCTGGGGACGCTTCTCCACGCGGCGGGGTTCAATGATGTGTTCTTCAGCGTGGCCTTCGTCCAGCCTGAGCGGCCCGAGGAGCGCGCCGAGTATTTCTCTCTGATGGCCGGCTTGATCGAGGCGGACCTTGCAACCTTGGCCGTAAGCGAAGGTTGGATCACGGCGGACAGGGTGGCCGCAGCGGTCACCCGCTGCCGGGATCTCGCGAATGTACCAGGATCGATCTGGGCCATGCCGTTCGGCCAGGCCATCGGCCGCAAGCCCGGTTGAGGCGCGAAGACCCAAATCGAACACCAGATAACTGTGCGGCCTACGTCGGCGGTTCACGTCTGGAGCACAGCGCTCGGCGTCGGGACGCGTACGAAACAGCTGTCGAAGACTCGCCGCAGGAGAGCCCTACCACTGAGCTACGCCGGCGCGAAAGCGCCTCGCTGAGCGAGGCGAGGGCAGTATAACGGAGGCATCTCGGCGCTACCAATCAGGGTAAGGATGGAGATCGGGGGGCTGGACTCAGTCCGGCATCCTCACAGCAAACACCCGCACCGAATCCGCGACGCCCTTCAGTGCCTGCTCCCCCCGGTCCTCGAACTTCACCTCACCAGCAGATCCGCGCGCGAGATCCCGAACTGTTTGGGACACCAGGATCTCGTTCGGCGCCGCGAGGCCCGAGATGCGTGAAGTGACGTTCACCGCCATCCCATACACGTTGCCGGACTCGCGAAGGACATCACCCGCATGGAGACCCAAATGCAACGCGAAGTCGACCGCCGCTGCCGCCGTGACGCAGGCTGCTGCCGCCTCTATCGCATGACTGGCCGATGAGAAGACGCCGAGCACCCCGTCGCCGAGCGTTCGGCCGTCGACGGGCACTCCGTCATGTGCCCGAATCGTGCTACGAAGCGTCTCCTCCAACGCGCGGCTGCGATCGCGAAACTGCGTGTTTCCAATGCGCTCCGTGAGCGCCGTCGAATCGACGATATCGGTGAAGAGGATGACGGCGGTGCCGTCGGGGATCGCTGCGCCCGTCGCCCTTAGCTCATTCAGACCCATGAACTCGAAGACGGCCTCGACGATCGGCGCGTGGTCGGGATACGGCGTTGGCGGGCCGCCGGCGACGAACCGCAACTGGCTATTCGGCAGCAGAGCCGCAAGGTGCGTCGTCTGCCGGCGTCCCCAAGCTTCGCGCTGTAGCACGAGTGCAGGCGTCAGTACACGAGGTAGCAGCGCATCGAGGTTGACCAGCGGCCCTGACTCGAAACGCCGTGCAGTCATGTCAGCCGAAACCGTGTCCTTGAACGCCTTGCTAACCGCGCGCTGTATCGAAACCGGGCCCTGTGGGAAGAGACGGCTGGCCCAGAGGCGCCGGTAATACGACCAGTCCTTACGGACGGCGCGCACCGCCTCGCTGCTCTGGGTCGGATCGTCGGGCGTCCCGGTGAACGGGGACCAGAGGATAAGGTGCCGCAATCGCTGCTGATCACTGAGGGCATAGGTAGCGCAGGCTGCGGTCGCGATATCCGCAAACAGCGTGAAGGCGCGAAGTCCGGCGGCACCAGCGACGGCTGCGATGTCCTGTGCCTCGGCTTCGGGAGACAGATCATCGATGTCGCGCGCAGACGCGCCGCTGCCGCGCCGGTCAAACATGACGAGCTGCGTGCGTGCGGCGAGCGCATCGAAGTACGCGCGCGCCTCGGGGATCCGAAACTGGGCGTCGATGCTGAGCACCCACGTATTCGCGTAGAGCAGCGGCGGACCGCTGCCGTAGGTAGCGTAGGCGATGCGTGTGCCGTCGGCGCTTGTGCAGAACCGATACTGTGGCTCCATGATTTGCATTATCGGCGATTCGGTCGCCTCGGAGCCACAATCGAATACCAGATAACTGCTGGGTGTATGGTGAGAACCTCACGTCTACTGCACAGCGCTCGGCGTCGGGAGGCTTACGAAACAGCTGCTCTACCACTGAGCTACGCTGGCGAGGCGAAGCGCCCGTATTGGGCGCTGGCGCGGTATAGCCGAACGACGCGCTACCGTCCTCCGTCCTACTTCGAAAGGACCTCGAAGAGGCGGGCATCCAGCGCGCCCTGTGCGTGGGGCGCGAGGAGCTCATTCATCTTCGGGCGAACGAACGCGGCGGCGGCGTTCGCGTTCGCCTCCGTGTCCCACAGCACGAACAACCCGCACTCCCCATCGCTGTCGTTGGCGAACGCGGTGACGCCGTTGCACCCCGGTTGCGCAGCGACCATAGGCGCCACCTGGTCGGCGACCGCCTGGGCGACCGCGCGCTTTCCCGGGCCGAGTGAGAATCTGACAAGCCGTGCGTACATGGCGAACCTCCCGTGCTATGCGTGTTGGCGCGGCCACAATACCAGATCGCGGAGGTATCGCGTCAGCTAAATGGAAAGCGCTCTCCTACCAGCTCTTCGCTGCGTGCCCACAGCGCGTCGGCGCGCGCCGGGTCGATCGCGTAGCGGCGCACGCCCGCCTCCGCGGGTTCGTCGTCCGTTGGCTCAGCGACGTGGCAGTCTTCGCAGTAGCGGCCGCCCACATCCGCCGCATCCGCGATCACGGCCGCCCACACGGATGTCGCCGCGCCCTGCGGTATCGACTTGAATGCGAACGCGCCCATGCTCGGTCGGCGCGCGGTGAGCGCTGCGATCGCTTCGGGTGTCAGATGGCGCCCGAGCTCCGTGCGGATGCCGCCGGGATGCACGGCGCAGGCGCGCACGCCACGATCGCGCAGCCGACTGTCGAGCGCCACGGCGAACAGCACGTTCGCCGTCTTCGCGCGTCCGTATGCCGCCCACGGATCGTACGGCGTGCGTTCGAAGCCGGGGTCGTCGAGGTCGACATCGGAGAAGTGATGCCCCCGCGAAGACAGGCAGACGATACGGCTGGGTGTGCCGGCCAACAGCAGCGGCGCCAGCCGATTGACGAACACGAAGTGCCCGAGATGGTTGGTGCCGAACTGCGTCTCGAAGCCGTCGGTTGTGACGCCCTGCGGGCACGCCATCACACCGGCGTTTGCGATCAGCACACTCAGTGGCTTGCCTTCGGCGAGCAGCCGATCCGTACACGAGCGCACGCTCGCGAGCGATGCGAGGTCCAACTCGCACAGTTCCACACTCGCGCCCGGTGCCGCGCCGGCCCGCACAGTCGCAGCGGCGCCCTCGCCCTTCGTGAGATCGCGCACAGCCATGACGACGCTCGCGCCGTGTGCGGCGAGCGCCCGCGCTGTCTCGACACCAAGACCGGCAGATGCGCCTGTGATGAGGATGCGCTTGCCGGATAGGTTCCGTCCCGCGAGCAGGTCGTCCGTTGTGGTCTCGTAGCCATAAGTCGTCTGGTCGGTCATGGTAGCGTCTCCTGTCGGCGCTGTCGTTACGCCGGCCGCCGCGTGGTTGGATGCGGAAGTATGGTGGATGCCGGCCGGAGAGGCGAGACGTACATGGCCATGTGGCGCCGCCATGGTGGCGCAACGCTCGTTCCGAGTTAGGCTGGATCGCGATTCGAGATCCACGCAGAGGGAGCGATACCATGCCAGTTGCCAGCCGCGAAGTACACCTCATCGCCCGGCCGAACGGGATGCCGCGCCCGGAGGAGTTCGCCATCGTCGAACGCACCGTGCCGGACGCGGGCGAGGGCCAGATCCAGGTGCGGAATCTGTACCTGTCGGTCGATCCGGCGATGCGGCCGCGTCTGTCGGTGCTGCAACCGCTGAACGAGGCCATGGCCGGCAGCGCGATCGGCCGCGTCGTGCAGTCGCGGCACCCGTCGTTCGCCGAAGGCGATGTCGTGATGCACGGCACGTCGTTCTGCGAGCACTTCGTTTCGGACGGGCGGGGCGTGCGCAAGCTACAAACCGATCCCACGCTACCGGTGACAGTGCACATGCACGCGCTCGGCGTTTCCGGCTTCGTTGCCTACGGCGGCCTGCTCGAGATCGGCAAGCTGCAGGAGGGCGAGCAGGTGTTCGTCTCGACGGCGGCGGGATCCGTCGGTTCGGTCGCCGTGCAGGTGGCCAAGATCAAGAACTGCTACGTGATCGGCAGCACCGGCTCGGACGAGAAGTGCCGCTGGCTGAAGGACGACCTCGGCGTCGATGCGGCAATCAACTACAAGACCGAGCCAATACGCACGGCGCTGAAAGCGAACGCGCCGAAGGGCATCGACGTCTACTTCGACAACGTCGGCGGCGATCACCTGGATGCCGCGCTGCCGCGGATGAACTCGCTCGGCCGCATCCCCGTGTGCGGCATGATCTCGGCGTACAACAACGCCGGTTCGATCTCGTCGCCGGTGACGACCCTCTCGAACATCATCTACAGTCGCGTGACGATCCGTGGATTCGTCGCGCCGGACTTCATGCACCTGCGCGAGCAGTTCGCCGCGGAAATGACCGGTTGGCTGAAGGACGGTCGCGTGAAGTACCGCGAGACGCTCCATCACGGCATCGAAAACGCCCCTGCGGCCCTGATCGGCATGCTGAACGGCGAGAACATCGGCAAGATGATGGTGAAGCTGGCGGAGTGATCGGCTGCGCAGCGAAACGATGCGATGAGCCAAACTTGTAGGGGCGGCCCTGTGTGGCCGCCCGCTGCGGGCTGATCTGCTCCGGAGCCATCGAGCGTGTGCCCTTCGGGCGCCCGCTTGCCCATGGCCGGGGCCGGCTGTGCCACTCTTCTCCACCACGCATGCTTACCGGGCGAGCGGCTTGATCGCGCGCGTGGCGAAGTAGCCCGACAGGTACTTCGCCGTGACGCCGGCGTGGTGCGGCGCTTCCGTGAAGTGCGTGAGCACGAAGCCGGCAGCGAGCTGGCCGCCAATTTGTTCGGTAAGCGTGTGGCTGTACTCCAGCGGCGCGTCGGCCCCCGCCACGCGCACGCGCTCCTCTTCGCTGATGTGCGTCAGATCCGAGTACGGTAGCGCGTGCCGCACGACGAGTTCGCCGCGCTTGTCCTGCGCTTCCATATCAAAGAGGAAGATGTCGGGATTGAGGAAGCCCGCCAACGGCGCGCCGCCCGGACGCAGGACGCGGTAGCACTCGCGCCAGACGGGCGCGAGGTCCGGACAGAAGAGATTCGACACGGGATGAAAGATCAGGTCGAAGCTGGCGTCGGCGAACACGCTGAGGTCGCGCATGTCGCCCAGCTCCGTGCCGACGGCGAGCCCATCGCGATCCGCGATGGCGCGATCCTGTTCGAGCTGCCGCGGTGAGTTGTCGAAGACGGTGACGTTGGCGCCGGCCGCGGCGAGCACGGGCCCCTGCTGCCCACCGCCCGACGCCAGGCACAGCACGTCCACGCCTCGCAGCTCCGCCGGAAACCAGTCGCGCGCCACGGGCTCGTAGCCGATGAGCACGACGGACCAGTCGCCGCCGCGGGCGCGGGCGATGACGTCGGGGCCGACGGGGCGCGTCCACTCGTTGTCGCCATCGACCTGCTTGTCCCAGGCGGCGCGGTTGTGCGCGACGGGATCGATGTCGGATGTCATGGTCGGGACGATAGCACAGCCTTGGAGGCGGGAGGTTGGAAGCGGGAGGGTGATAGGTACGGGGCACCGACGATGATGCTTGTCTACGCGGCCGCTCTTGCTGGGTGCAAGCACCCACGGAATCGGCCCTCGCCTACGGATTAGCACGCATCTTGGCTGACGTGCTCACTATTGTCCCCTATTCCGGCGGTCGAACATACGCATATGCCGCGGCTTCCATAGTGACGCCCGGTTCGCACGTCCGTCCAACCGATGGCGTGCGCTCGATCGATGGGAGGGACCGCTGTGACTCGACTGTTCCGCTCCAGGGTGTTCACCCTGTTCGTGGCACTCGCGGTTCTGGCCACGCTGTCCACTCAACGGCCATCGTCCACGAACGCGGCGGCGCTCACCGGTGTCGGCTGGGCCGCGAGCAATGCGCAGATCTCAGCCACCAGCATTACCTACTCCTGGCAGTTCACGCCGGCGACCACGGCGACGCTCTCGTCCGTCACCCTGACGGTGCCTACCGGTACCGCGGGTACGCCAGCTATCGCCGCCAACTACGGCATCGGCGCCGGCAGCGTCGGATTGTCCGGCACGACGGTCACCTACACGATCACGACGCCCGTTTCGTTGACGTCGGCTACTCCGATCTACATCGAACTTTCGGGGTTCACGAACACAGGCACGGCTGGCAGCTATACAAGCGTCGTCACCACCAGCAACGGCAGCAGCGTCGACACCGGTACCAGCCAGTCCGTGACATTTGGCGCAACAACGACGGCGGCGACGGTCGTGGTCTCGAAGTCGATGACCGTCACCAACGACACGACCGCGTTTACGTTGCTCATGGATCCCGGCGTCACGGCGCTTGCGGATCTCAACAAGGACGTCACGCTCAACGTGAAGACGAACGCCGGAAGCGGCTACGGCCTCAGCGTGAAGGCGGGATTGCTCACCAGTGGTGGAGAAACCATCCCGGTCGCTTCGCCGGGGATCGCGACGGGTGTCGCGACTGGTTCGTTCGCGGCGAACACCTTCGGGTACAAGATGACGGCCACTGCGGGCAACGCGTCTGGTTTGGCGGTGCAGGGCGCTGGGCTGTCCGTCGCCAACAACTATGTCGGCTACACAACCGCTGGCGAAACTGCCGCCAGCGCGACAGGGCCAACTGGCGCCTCGGGCGACACCATCGTCCTGAACAATCGTGTGAAAATCAGCTACGACACGTCGGGCGGCGTGTACACGTCCACCATCACGTACACCGTCACGCCTTCGTACTGACGCACGCACCGGGAAGGATCCCGAACATGAGGGCTCTGGCCGTCGCAGTCGTCCTGGCGTTCGTCGCCGCAGCCGCGTCGCCGCCCGCTGCCCGCGCCGAGAGCGGCATCACCGTATCCATTTCGCCCGATCCCATCCATGCCGCCCCCGGTGAGACCGTCCACATCCCGCTGCGGGTCAGCAACAACGAGACGACGCAGCCCATCCACTTCACCATCTCGCAGCGGGCGCTATCGCTGCAAGACGAAGGGCGAATCAGCGTACTCGAGCAGCCGGATCCCGCGTTCGCCGGGCTGAACGTCCCCGGAGACGAGCAAACAGTGGGTCCCGGAGCGTATCGCGACTACGACTTCGAGCTGCAGGTGCCGCAGCTCCCGCCCGACACGTACCTCATCGGACTTCTCGTCACCGTTCGCAACGAGACGGTCGGCGCCGTCAATATGCAGGGCCAGGTCGCCACGTTCGCCACGTTGGATGTGCCCGGCGAGCGCGACCGGCGCCTGCAGGCCGAGCTGCATCTGCCGGGCTTTCACCTCGGGTCGTCGACGTCCGGCCATGTGGCGCTGTCCAACGTGGGCGCCGCTTCGTTCAACGTCTGGGGCGAGATCGATTCCGGCGGAGGGCAGGTCGACCGGGTCGGCAAGACCTTCCTCGCCGCCGGCCGGCAGCGTTCCGTGCCCATCACCACGAGCACGCGCTGGGGTCTCGGCCGCGAACAGGTGAAGATCACGGTCTTTCACAACATCACCGACAGCCAGACCGGTGTCGATACGCTCACCGCGGCCGTATGGCTCGTCCACCCGTCGTACATCGTGGAAGCCGTGACGGTGCTGCTCGCCGCCAGCCTCGCTCTGCTCGAGTGGCTGCTGCGCCGCCGCCGCGCCCGCAAAGCCCGGATGTCGGAGCCGACGCGGCTGCGGCTGCATCGCCCCGGTCGATCGAGCGCCGCCTAGCGCAGCCGGTCCGCAATCCGGCGGCCTGCCGCAGAATGCGGAAACGCGGACGGAGCGTGCGCTCGCGTCCGCGTTCCACGTGTGATCGAAGTGGTGAGCCGCCCGGGAGTCGAACCCAGAACCGTCTGATTAAGAGTCAGATGCTCTGCCAATTGAGCTAGCGGCCCATATGCGCACGCACGCGTGGGCTCCGCATTCTATCACGGCGTGTGCGCGCAACAAGCCGCCACGCCCGCCGCCGGCTCCTACGGCGTCAGGCGATTACTCGGAATGATCTCGCGCGTGCCGCTAGGGAGTTGCCAGCGGAGGAACAGCTGGGCGTACCCGCCGATGTTCAGCATCCGCACCTCGATGTCGTGCGTTCCTGCTGTAAGCGTCAGCTGCTTCTCGCTAAGCGACGTGAGTTCCAGCACAACCTGGCCGTCGATGAGCAGCGACCCCTTGTCGACGGCATCGAGGACGAAGGTGTACAGGCCGGACTCCGGCGCGTCGAGGTGGCCCTTCCACGTCGCGCTGAAGTTGCTGCCAAACGGCAGCTCTTGGTGGTTGCGGAACCCGACGAAGGGATCGAGCTGCTGGAAGGCGACGGGATCGTTGAAGCTCGTGTTGCGATAGAAGGTCGCGACCAGCCCATGCCGCGTCTCGATAGCATCGCCCGAGAAGAGGTTGGCGGCGGCGACAGGCTTGCCCTGATCGAGCACGGCGACCGCGCCCGGGCTGTCGATGTTCGCATCGATGCTGATCGTGCGCAGGCCGCGGTACGGCGTGCTGCCGAAATCGACGCGACCGTTGCCCGAAGCGACCTCCTGGCCGTCGATGCGCAGCGTGATAGCGCCCGGCGCGATGACGCTGATGATGTGGCTCTCGTAGTCGGCGAAGCGGATAGCGCCCGACCAGCGGGCGTGGAACGGGAAGGGAAGGGGCGGTGGCTGCGACAGCCAGTCGAAATCCAGTGTTGGCTCTCGTCGGGTGATGGGCGCCAATCCGGGGCGCTCGTACGTAGCGCGCACCCCCTGCAAGCCCACGATTGCGTCAGCAGGGACGTCGATCTGGAAGACGGCAGGCCCTCCAGCCACGCCCGGAGGGCGGAGTATCGTGAAGGAGGCGGCGGGATAGAGCGTCTTGATCCAATCGGCGTCAGGCTGCTTCGTGTCGTCGAGCAGAACGAGCGTCGACTGGTCGCCGCCGAAAGGCACGTCGCGTGAGAGATCGATCTGGTACTGGTGCAACTGGCCCGCTGAGGGATCGACAAACGTGATGACCGGCGACGAGAACAGGCTCGAAGTAAGGATTTTGTGGTCCTTCTCGGTGTCCCTCATCCGCTTGGCGACGATCGTGATGTCGGTATTGAATGCTTTCGACACGACCGGATCGCCCATTTGTGTGTGGAAGTAGCGGTTGAAATTGCTGTGGGCGATGAGACCCAACAGCAACGCGATGCCTGCCATGACTCCGCAGCGCATCGCCCAGGTCTGGGCGCGCGCGAAGGTTCCCGCCGTGTCGGGGGCTGCTTGACCGAGTAGATCGTTGGGTGCCAACCCGGACGGCGTTCGCCGCGCTGGCGCGGCTTCGCGGACGTCGTCGAAACGCTGAGCGCGAACCGACGCTAGAAGCCAGAGCTGTGCAAGGGGAAAGGCCGCGAACATGGCGATCGCCGGCGTGATGGCGATGGTGCGGTACGCCTGCGGCGCCTCGAAGTCAACCGACCAGATACCGCTTTGCAGCGTCGTCGCCGCCCAGATCAGGAGCAGGAAATGCGAGGAACTCTTGATCCGCCAGAACGCGTATCCGACGCCGAGTAGGAACAGGAACCCCGTATACGTATCCAGCATTGGTGCGCTGGGAATGTTGTGGCGGCCGTTTTTGTCGCCGTCCGCGTTGAACATCAAGAGGTGTTTCTTTGTTGACGTAAACGCCACGTCCATCCACTCGCTCGTCGAGCGCCCTTTTGTAATCGTGACCGTATTAGTGCGCTGGCTGAACTGATCCCAGTGGTGATATGCCCAGTTGCCCAGCGGCGCGTAGACGATGATCGCAGCGACGGCGAATATGCCGATCCCGGCCGCCAGCTTCTTCCACGGCAACACGCGTTCGAAGACGAAGTGATGGATCACGTAGAGCACAATGATCGGAGGGACAAGAATGAAGGAGTAGTACCCCTGCAGCCCGATCGCTGCCATTGCGCCTGCAGCTGCGAAGTTCCACGTACCCTTGCCCTTGAGGCCTCGCGTGAGAAAGTAGAACGTTGTGAGCATGAAGAGCGGAGCGAAGACGCCGTGCATGGCGAACCGGCTGAAGTTCACATGCCAGCGCATGACAGCAAGGAAGAAGGCGGAGAGCACACCGACGCGATGGTCGAACAACTCACGTCCCAGAAGATAGACAAAGACCACGCTCAGAATGCCGGCGACGGTCGTCACCGCTCGCAGTGACGTGATACTGTCACCAAAGATCCTGAGTGAGGCCGCGAACACATAGAAGAAAAGTGCGGGCAGTTGCGTCCCTGCGCCAATGAACAGCGGATGGTCGCCGTCGAGGATCTGTCGAGCCACGAGACCGTTCTGCGCTTCGTCGATCCAAATGCCGAATGGGGCTGAGCGGATTTCATACGTGCGGAAGAAGATCCCAAGAACGATGGCAGCGGCCAGCAGCAACCACCAGAATGTCGCAGGTCCCCAGGTTGCGACGCGCTGCATCGGCGACCGCACCCTCGCATCTTCCTCGACGTGCGCACCGTCCGCGTCCG
>CAYWOO010000067.1:0-5052 GCA_964458665.1 uncultured Dehalococcoidia bacterium | reverse complement strand
GGTCTGCGCGCACGCCGTTGGCCGCCCCCCTTTCCGTGGCGGCATCGACACGTCGATTCAGATGCGGTCTCGCCATCCGGTATGTCGGTGCTGGATCTCGCCAACGAAGCGGTGGCCAGCGTCCTTGCGCGTCCGGGGCGCATGAGCCTGACCGTCCTCGGGACCGTGATCGGACTGGCGGCGCTCGTGGCCACCCTCGGGCTGTCTCGCACGGCGAGTAATCGTATCGTCGGCCGCTTCGATGAGGTTGCTGCGACCGAAATTGTGGTGAGCGCCCGCGCCGCCGCCTCCACGGCCGATGCAAAGGCTATTCCATGGGACGCCCCGGCGCGCGTTGAGCGGCTCAACGGCGTCGCAGCCACGGGCAACCTGAGCACGGTCGATGTCGGCGCCCGTGAAGTCAGCACGTCGCCGATACGCGATCCGGCGCGACAGACGGAATTCAAGCTCGCCGTCCAGGCCGCTTCACCGGGCTTGTTCAAAGCGGTGCGCGCTGAGTTGCGAAGCGGTCGTTTCCCCGATGAGGGCCATTCGGACCGAGCGGACCGGGTCGCGGTGCTCGGGTCGGCTGCAGCGCTCAAACTCGGGATCGTCGGGCTGGAACAACTCCCTGCGATCCGCATCGGTGACCACGTCTACCTCATCGTTGGCATCCTGGATGCCGTCACCCGGCAGCCCGGACTGCTCAGCGCCGTGATCATTCCGGAGGGCACGGCACGCCAGGATTTTCAGCTGAGGACGCCCGAACTTGTCGTGGTGGAAACGAGGATTGGCGCGACGCAGCTCATCTCACAGCAGATCCCGATCGCGCTGCGCCCGGACAATCCCCGAGCCCTGAAGGTGGCGTCGCCTGCGCAACCGCAGCGTGTGCGCGACAGGGTGAAGAGCGACCTAAACGTGTTGTTCCTCATTCTCAGCGGAGTGTCGCTGCTCGTGGGCGCGATCGGCATTGCCAATGTCACGTTGGTTTCGGTGATGGAGCGAACGGGAGAGATCGGTCTGCGGCGAGCCCTCGGAGCGTCCCGGCGTCACATCGCGATGCAGTTCCTGCTGGAGAGTGCGACGATGGGACTTGTGGGCGGCGTTCTCGGTGCCAGCCTCGGGACACTGGTCGTCGTCGCTGTCTCCGCCTACCAGTCGTGGACGCCCGTGTTGGACCCACTGGTGCCATTTGCCGCTCCGCTCATTGGCGGAGTTATCGGGCTGATTTCCGGCGCCTATCCAGCGTTGCGAGCGGCCGGCCTGGAGCCCGTCGAGGCGCTGCGGTCCGGCACGTAGGCGGCTCGAGCTGCGCCATGAGGAACGTGCGCGGACGCTTGGAGAGCGCGGTTCTACCAACCCCGTTCGAACTCGACTGGTGCAGGCGGCCCGATCTAGTTGGCGCCGGTCACCCTCCCTCCGTCCTGATGGACGGAGGGTGAAGGCAACGCGCCCATCATGGGGCCTTCGCGTCACTGATGAGGTCAATAGAAGTGCCAGGCGGCTCTTGGCGCACCAATCCAGCGTTTCGGCAGAAGAAGTTGACCACGATATCCTCCTCGAGCGCGTCGAACTCCTCAACCTTGATGCAACCGGAAAAATTTCCGGCAGGCGTCTTGACAGTCTGATCCACGGCGACCACCTCGGCTTGACTCTCGGCGACTTCGGGCGCCCTGGCTGTTTCGAACTTGGAGCCGACTTTCGGATCGGCAGGCATGAGGATGCCTGCCTGATCGTCGCCGCCCGCCAGCCACTGGCCGCCGTGCCCAACGACCTTGCCGTCTTCGTACTCATCCACACGCTCGCCGAGCTTGTACACCGCGCCGTCCTTGTGCTGAGCGTAGTAGTCCTTTGTGTCCTCCGTTAGTTCGCCGGCCTCGAAGTCCTTTACCTGAACGACGGTGGCCTCTACGCCAGCGATCTTTTCAGTTTGAGACAGAACGGTCCACTCGATGCGGATCTTGATCTTTTCGTCCGTATCAGGATCGAGCTCCTCACCTTCGTACACGCGGCTGGTTCCAGCCGTCAGTGAGAAGAAAGGATTGGTTACCCGGGCCTGGAAGTCCGCCGGGTTCAGCGTAGCGCCGGGCTTCGTCCCTGATTTCCCGGAGTCCCCACCGCAGGCAGCGGACGCTAAGAGCACAGCAAGCGCCCCAATGGCCCACTTGAGAGATATCTTCATCATGCTCGAACCTCGCGTTCTGCTGGCGGCGCTTGGGCGCCAATTCTGTTGACATTCGCGCTAGAGCCTACCTACTGCGGCAGGTTCGAACCAGACCACTACTCGCGGCAACGGATGTGCGGCCAGGACGGACCGCCCTACTCAGCAGTGTTCGACAAGCGCTCCGCGCGCGGCGTCTGGCGATACACCTCGCTGACCCTATAACCGTGCCGGTCGAGCCGCAGGGCGCGCCGACTCGCCCGCGCCAGGGCATGGGCGCTGAGCCGTACGTTCCGGGTCAGTACCAACGTCTCTCCCTCAGGATCGTCCGTGGTGCTGACTTGAATAACCCCCGTGCCAGGCGCGTGGTGCTTGATCTGGCTGCCGTCCTCTGGGACAAGGGGCGCGGTCTCGTCGATCCTCAGTACGTCCTGATAGCAGCGGGCGGGGATACAGACTTCGGGCACCTCTTCAATCACCTTCGCGCAGTCCAGAAAGTCGACATCGGGTGCCCATCCCTGGGAGTATCCCGACCCGATTCGCGGTTTCGCCAACATGTGGGTTCCCGCCTGGGCGTCGTTCAGGCCGGCGAGCCAGGTACTGGGAGCGCCGTCAAACAGCCCGTTGTCATACAACTCGGGGTACTCACCCAGGTTCCAGACATTCCCGTCATCGTCTTGGGCAAAAAAGGCGAGTTCGGCCTCTTCGAGCTCCCCATCGTCGTTGTCCGTCTCCAGGATGATGACGGCGCGCACGCCGTTGATTACCTTGGTGAGGTCGGTGATAGTGCTCACGACGGTATGAGGCAGAAGCCCACCTCCTCGGTTGGCGCGGCCTTCGAACGTCAACCGCGTACCCGGAACGAGCGGAAAGAGGTTGTTGTCGATCCTCGTCGAGTTGGAGAAGTCCTTCGCGTCGAACTTGATACTTTCGCCAGGGCAAGGCGCTACGGCAGCCCTTGATGCCGCGGCGGGCGACGATGTCACCCCGAGACCGGTGACCTTCGCGGCACCGATGCAAAGCAAGAGCAGCGCAAGCGCCGCAAGGACGCCCCGTTCAGACCGGACACGCCATCGACTGAACATTGATGTCTCCCTCCGCCTTTATACTACACGCCGGCTGAGATTGTTCGGAGTGGGGACGAATCTCCTATGTGCTCTGACTGGATGCCGCGCCGCCGCGGCCGCACTATGCACAGGCCCAGGAGCTCGCGCGGAGCCCCGGATTTCGTCGGACGCTGGTTCACGACGTCTCCATCAGGCTGGTTGTGGGGTGCCAGCGCCGCGGCGCCACGGCAGGGTCCAGCCCTTTCCGAACAGCAGGTAGAGCGGTGGGACAATGAACAGGTTCAGCAACGTGGACGTGACCAGACCCCCCAGAATGACGACCGCCATCGGGTGCTCTATCTCATGACCGGGGACACTGCCGGCGATCACGAGCGGCACCAGCGCCAGTCCCGTGGCGAACGCCGTCATCAAGATCGGCGAGAGCCGTTCCATCGCGCCGCGCAGGACAAGCGCAGGGCCAAACTCCTCGCCTTCTTCGGCCTCCAGATGCTGATAGTGCGTCATCAGCATGATGCCGTTGCGGGCCGCTATGCCGAACACCGTCAGGAAGCCGACGAGCGAGCCGAGTGAGAGGACGCCTCCCGACATGTAGGCCGCGAGGACGCCGCCCACGAGCGCCGATGGCAGGATGACGAATGACAGCGTCGCGAGCCGCCAGCTACCGAAGGCCGCGAACAGGATGAAGAACACGCCCAACGCGGCCGCGATGCCGTAGGTGAACAGCCGGTCCTGCGCGGCCTCGCGCTCGGCGTGCTCGCCCAGCAGCTCCGCGTGGTAGCCGAGCGGGAAGTCGACGTTTTCGAGGCCATCTTCCAGGTCGTCGATGACGGAGCCAAGGTCGCGTCCGCGCACGTTGGCGTCCACGTCGATCCGGCGCGAGGCGTTTTCCCGCTTGATCTGATTCGGCACGGGCACGATGCGTACGTCAGCGACATCGTCCAGGCGCACGCGCTCTCCGCTCGGCGTGTCGATCAGTAGCTCGCTGATGTCGGAGACGCTGTTGCGCGTTTCGAGCGTGCTCCACACCTGGACATCGTAGGCTCGGCCTCCGTGGAAGATATCGCCCACTTCTTCGCCGGCAACGATGACGCCCGCGGCGCGCCGGACGTCCCCGGGCTTCAGGCCATAGCGCTGGGCCGCGGCGAGGTCCACCTCGACTTCCACCTGAGGGATCTCGACCTGGAGCTCGACGTGCTCCTCGACGACGCCTTCGATCTCGGACAAGACCTGGCGCACTTCCTCGGCCTTGGCGCGGAGCACCGTCAGATCCTCGCCGAAAATGCGCAGCACGATCGCGTCGCTTGACCCCGCGAGCACCTCTCGGATCCGCTCCTTCAGGTAGGTCTGTACGTCACGGCGGACCCCCGGGTAGCCGTCGACCGTCTCCTGGATGGCGGCCAGCGTCTTGTCGTAGTCTGCGTCGGGATCGACGCTGATCCAGTTCTCGCCGAAGTCCACGCCGACCACCTCGTCGGCGAGCAAGGCTTGCCCGATGTGCGAGCCAAAGTTGCGCACGCCGGGAATAGCGCGCAGCTCTTTGCTGGCCTGGACGGTGATCCGCGCCTCCTCCGGATGGGACGTACCGGGAGTGGTCACCCAGTGCATCAGGAAGTCTCGCTCCTTGAACTCAGGGAGGAACGACTGCCCGAGCTGCGGCGCCAGGGCGAGACCGACGGCCGCGAGGGCAGCGACCCCGAGGTATGCGGCCGCCGGTCGCACGATGATGCGCTCCAGTACCACGCGGTAACCGCTCTTGAGGAATCGCACCAGAGGCGAGTCGCGGCGCTCGAGTGGCGCGCCGGGCAGCAACAGCGCCGCCATCGCCGGCGTCACCGTCAGCGCGAC
>CAYWOO010000066.1:0-17626 GCA_964458665.1 uncultured Dehalococcoidia bacterium | reverse complement strand
GACGCCAGCTCCTTGCGTGTCGCCCACTGGCGACGGCCGAGCAGTTCGCGTTGCAGCCCGCGCGGTGAGCCAAGGGTGCCGAATCGCTCCGGACACGGGCGCTGAACCGCTTGGCGCAGGCTCTATTCTGTCGGCGTCACTCGGCTCCAACCGTGTTGAAGACCGCGCACAACGAACGATCTCCCAGTGGTATTCTGACCTTCGTCGTAGGGGGTCGGATTCGGACACAAATACGCCGACAACGGCCACGTCTACCGTGACGACGGTCGCCACGACGACTACATCGGTTCCGAAGACGCACACGCCGGTGCCAACGGCCTCCTCCACGGCGGCCGCGGCCTCGACGAGCTCCGCAAGCGCCTCAACTGCGGTGAACACGGTTCTTGAGGCTCAGACGGGCCCCAGGGGCGGCGCAGCGGGCGCCTCGGCCCTTCCGAACACGGGCCAGGGCACCGATTTGGGAAGTACCGGCTGGCTGATGGCGTGGTTGGCGCTTACCATCGGTGGCGCAGGGATGATCACGGTTATCGTTCTGAAGCAGCGGCGCCGGTAACACACCCGTCGCGCGCGGCGCGATCCTCCGAATTCGAGACCCAGAATCGCCCTGTTGAGTGAGAGACTCCACAGGGCGATTCCCTTATCAATGGGGCTGTACCGGCCGGGTGGGGATCGACGGTCTTCCCAAGCCGAACCCCGGGGATCGCGGTCCGGACCGCGCGGCCGGTGGGCCGACGCCTACAACTGGTAAGATTTCTCCCGCGTGAACTGTTATTCCTGCGACCAACCGGCGGTCAACGCCTGCAAGCGCTGCGCGAAGCCGTACTGCGAGGATCACGGCAACGCGACGTACTGCGCCGCGTGCTTGCAACCTTCGAGCGCGCTGCCGTCGTTCAACCTGTACCGTGGCGCGCTGCTGGTCATGCTCATCGGCACAGCGGTGGCGGTGTTCCTGCTCGTCCGCCCACCGGGGGAGACGAAGGGCGCGCCGCCCGTGGTCGTGGGCAAGACCACAGCGACGCCATCGGGCGGAACACAGCAGCCGACGGCGGCGCCGAAGACACCGCAATCGACCGTCGATGCCACATCGCCCACACCGGACCCTTCTGGCACACCAGGCGGCGACGAGACGCCCGCAGGTACGCCCGGCACCACGCCAAACCCGGAGCAAACGCCGGGCGCGACCGCCACCGAAAGCCTGTTCGGCACGCACGTGATCGAGTCCGGCGACACGCTGTTCGACATCGCGACGGCGAACCTGCCGCCGGGCGACGATCCGGTGAGCTTTGCGAAGGCGATCGCTGTGCTGAACGAGCTCGACTACGATGCGCCGATCCTGACGATCGGGGCGACGTTGCTGCTTCCCAAGCCGGAACCGTCACCGTAGCCGTGCAGGATCCCGAATCCCACGCCCGCGGCTCGCTCCTTCGCACCATGCTGTTCTACGTGGCGTTCTTCGCACTGGACGCACTCGCGCTCTACTACATCGCCTCCAGCGGGCCGGGCGGGGCGGGCTACGTAACGCTGACGATCGTGGGCGCCATCGGCCTGCTGCTGGCGTTCCAGATCTGGATGCACATCCGCGATATGGGCTCGCCGCTCGCGGAGAGCGAAGGCGTGGTCCACCGCAAGTGGGTACGCGCGGATCTGATCATCGTGTGGCACAGCTACTACATCAACGTCGAGCGGCGCGTCTTTCGGTTGGCGCCGGAGGACCACGTCATGCTGGACGAAGGGATGTACGTGAAGGTCGTGCACTTCCCGCGCACACTGCACGTGGTTTCGGTCCATGAAGTACGCGGCGCACCGCTCATTGGCTAGCGACAGCCTCTCGGGCTCGTCGATCGCCCCGGCGAATCCGCGGCACCGATACCGCACGGCCATCGAGTGTAGTCCGCCTCTGTGATAGCATGGCGCCAAGCTGCGGGAACATCTGGCCGCATTGCTGGAGGCACTCACTGATGCGGCTGATTTCTCTCTGCGCGATCGCACTGGCGATCTTTGCAACAGATATTGCGGTGCGACCTACTCAGGCGACCGAAATCCTACGCCAGACGCACGCCGGCCAGTTGCGCCAGTCGGTACCGCAGACCGTAGACGACCACGATGGTTCGCGCGTGGGCGTGCAGCTTGCCGTGACAGGCATCGCTGCCGGCCTGGTGGTTGGCGTGGGCACCGGCGCGTATTTCCTGCGCCGCAGGCTGGGGCTGACGGCGTACTCGCCTGAGGCGGCCTCGGGCGGCCCGCCCCACTGACACCGGACAGCGGCCCGGGCCGTCGTTTACCATTCGCGTCGCGCTCGCGCCGCGCAGAATTTGGGTCGCGCATACGACGCAATAGCAAGAGCGGTGGCCTGCAGATGCCGCGCAACTTTTCGCCCTTCCGAAACGTACTGTTGACAGTGGCCGTGGCGGCGAGCAAAATGAACTTCATTCAGCGACGCCCGAAGGGCTCGGCGTCTCGTCGGCGAACTAGCCAGCAAGGATAGTGGAGGCAGCAACGATGGCCGAGCAGGATCTGGGACTTCGATACTGGCGGGCACAGCGCGTCTCGCGCCGCAAGGTGCTGGCAGGCGCCGCGGTCGGTGGGGCCACCGTCGGCGCGATCGCCCTCGTCGGTTGCGGAGGCGGCGGCAAGAAGACCAGCGGCACGCCGACGACCGGCACGCCGACGTCGAATCAAACGAAGGTGCAAACCGGCGACCAGGACGGACCGGCAAAACCCGGCGGCATCCTCAACGTCCGCCAGGGCGGGCCGCTGCCGAGCATGAAAGTGTTCGGCCCCAGCATCCTCGCCCTCGCACAGGGACTCTACCTGGGCTTCACCACGTACGACCACATGTGGTACACGCCGACAGACACCGGCGTGCGTGAATTGTTCCTCGCGACAAAGGTGGAGCAACCTGATCCGCTGACCGTCATCGCCACCCTGGGCGACGCGGTGTTCCATGACAAGGCTCCCGTCAGCGGACGCAAGGTGACAGCAGAGGACGTTGCCGAGAGCTTCAAGCGGTTCCGCGAGGAGATCGGCATTGGCTACGACTTCTTGCACAACGTGATGGATGACATCACGTTTACGGGCGAGCGCACGGTCACGATCAAGATGAAGTTCCCGTGGGCTTGGGTGTTTACGTCCTCGAATGCGGGTTCGCCGATCACGAGTTCGATCCTGCCGAAGGAGATCCTCCACAACGACGACATCCTGACGAAGGACGCGATCGGCTCCGGCCAATGGGTGCTGGCAAAACACGACAACGGCGCCAACATCCAGCTCAAGAGGTTCGACAAGTTCCGCCAGTTCGCCGGAACGACCCCCATCCCTGGACAGCCATTCCTTGACGGCGTCAACAACAGATTGATCACCGACGACGTCGCGGCGCTGGCCGCGTTCAAGTCAGGTGATATCGATGTCTACGGCTTCACCAGCGAGACCGAAGCGAAGGACACGAAGGCGGAGTTCGGCGACAAGATACAGACCAGCTTCAGCCTGGGCCGCGACTACACGACGCTCATGCTCAAGTACGAGCCGCCGTTCACGGACGAGCGGGTGCGGCACGCGTTCAACCTCCTGTTGAACCGCGACGAGGCGATCCAACTGCTGACCGAAGGCAACGGCCAAAAGGCGGGGCCGATTCCGCCGGCGCACAAGATCTACGCACTGCCCGAAACCGATCCCGACCTGATCGAATACTTCCGCCACGATATCGCCGACGCAAAGAAGCTGCTGGAAGCGGCGAGCTTCGATTTCAGCCAGGAAGTAGTGCTGAAGCACTCGGTGCGGCCGGTCGACTCCAACCTGGCGCAGGTGATCCAGGGGCAGTTCCAAAAAGGCGGCGTCAACGTGAAACTGCTGCCGGAAGACCTGGTGAAGTGGTTCAGCCAATCGCTGGGCACGGGAAACTTCCACATGACCTGCTTCCTGCACCTGCCGTACGAGGATCCAGATCTGCCGCTTCGCTTCTATCTGGGCGCGGAAGGCGACCGCAAGAACTTCATGGACTACAAGGACGCCGAAGTGGACACGGTGGTGCTCGCCGCGGCGAAGGAACTGGACGAGAAGGCGCGAATCGAGAAGGTGAAGACGGCGCAGAAGGTGATCATGAAGAAGTACTCGCCGATGCTCAATCTCTTCTCGGAGATTGGCTACGGCGGCCGTTACTCCTACGTCAAGGGCTCGATCAGCGGTCGTGGATCGTACGGCCTGTTCAACCGCACAACGTGGTTGGACAAGCCGGCCTAGAGCGGCGTGATGTCGGTTGTGCTGGAGCGCATTCGGGGGTAACACAGGCGGATGTGGCGCTATACGTTACGGCGGCTTTCGTTCCTGCCGATCATCCTGATCGCCGTTTCCATATTGGTGTTCGTGCTGCTCCGCGTGCTGCCCACCAGCGATATCGCTGACGTCATCGGGGGCAACAACGCAACAGAGGAGCAGAAAAAGGCGATCCGCGAACGGTACCACCTCAACGATCCGATCTTCCCCATCACGTTCAGCGGCAGCCCGCCCTTCGTCGGTGTACAGCGCCACAGCCAGTACTCACGCTGGGTGGTCGATGCCTTGCGCGGGGATTTCGGCAAGACCTACCTGAGCGAGAAGAGCGTGCGCGCGGAGTTCTTTCGGCGCTTCCCCGCCAGCTTCGAGATCGTCGCGCTGAGCCTCTTCTTCAGTGTCGTCTTCGGCATCTCGTTCGGCATTGTCTCCGCGATGTACCGCAACAGCATCCTCGATTACTTTGTGCGCATATTCGCCGTATTTGGCACCTCGGTCCCGGAATTCTTCCTGCTCAGTCTGTTGATCATCATACCTTCCTACCTGTGGAACTATTCCCAGCCCGTCGGAGGGTACGTCGCGATCTATGACGACCCGTGGACGAACCTGCGGCTGTTCTTACCTGCCTCGCTGGTCATCGGTATCGGCGGATCGGCCGGCCTGATGCGGCTCGTCCGCACGACCATGCTGGAGGTGCTTCGAAGCGACTATGTGCGCACCGCGAAAGCCAAGGGGCTGCGGCAGCACACGGTGATCCTTACGCACGCGTTGAGGAACGCCAGCACGCCGATCCTCACGGCTGTCGGTACGGCGTTCATTGCGGTGTTTGGTGGCTCCATCATCGCCGAACGCATCCTCAGCATCGATGGCAACGGTCTGTTCCTCTTCACGTCGACGTTGAGTCGCGACCTGCCGGTAATCCAGTTCCTCGCGATCTACACGGCGACGGTGGTCGTGCTCGTGAATCTGGTAGTGGACCTTTCGTATGCGTTTGCCGACCCGCGAGTGAAGTACCACTGATGTCAACCGTGGCAAAGCACAGTGCGACAGTCATCGCGGGTGAAACGTGGGAGCTCCCGAAGGATCGGCCGTGGTTTTCCAAGATGGGCCGGCTTGCCCGCGACAACCCGATCGGCGTGCTGTCGTTGCTGGTCGTGGTTGCTTTTGCGGTCCTGGGGATCATCGGGGCAAGCCTCACGCCCTATCCGCCGAAAGAACTCGATGCGACCTCGCAGTACCTCAGTCCCAGCGCCTCGCACCTGTTCGGCACGACGAAGTTCGGTCAAGACATCTTCAGCCGAATTCTTGCCGGCGCTCGTATCGATCTGAAATTTGGCACCGTTGTCCTGATCTTTGGCTTCGTCCCTGGCACAGCGCTGGGCATCGTATCGGGCTACTTCGGTCGCTGGATCGATTACCTGATCCAGCGCTCCGGTGAAGCGTGGGGGGCATTCCCGCAACTGTTCCTCTTGCTGACGTTCGTCGCGGCGTTCGGGCCGGGCCTCAGAACAGTCGAGCTGGTCGTGGCGATCGCCGCGCTGTTCGGCGGCTCCCGTCTCATGAGGGTCGTCGCGCTCGTGGAGAAACAGAAAGAGTATGTGCTGGGTGCGCGCTCGACGGGCGCGAGCGAGTTCCGCTTGCTCTGGCGCCACGTGCTCCCGAACATCATGCCGTACATCCTCGTCGGACTCAGCAGCGTCTTTGCCGCCGCGGTGCTGGTCGCATCAGCGCTGAGCTTCCTCGGGCTCGGTGTCAGCCCCGGCGAGCCGAGCTGGGGCGCTGACTTGAGCACCGGCGTCGGCAAGGGCGCCACCTACCCGTGGCTGGTCATCTTCCCCGGCGTAGCGATCAGTCTCGTCGTACTGGCGTTCAATCTGCTGGGCGATACGCTCCGCGACATCCTGGACCCACGGCTGCGCGGCTCCACCGGCCCCAAACGGTAACGGCGCGTCACACGCCAACGCCTTGACGGGCCAGACTGCTTGTCAATTCCTCGATGCCGCGCATACCGGGAAGCCGGTACTCTGCATGTGTGGCGGACTCCCGGTTCTATCCGCAGGTGAATTTCGCGTCGCTGGACGATGACGACTCCTCGTTCGAGCGATCGCGCATCGTTGTGCTGCCCGTTCCGTACGACTCTACGGTGACCGCGCGCGCGGGGACCCGCGACGGCCCGCGCGCGATCATCGAAGCGTCCGCAGACATGGAGCTGTACGATGTCGGGCTGCGCAGCGAGCCCTGGCGCCACGGCATCCACACGCTGCCGGAGCTGGCGCCGCACACCGGCTCGCCGGAGGCGATGGCGGACCGCATCGAAGCCGTCGTCGGCGAACTGCTGGATGCGGGCAAGTTCGTGGTGACGTTAGGCGGCGAACACACCGTGGCCGTCGGCGCCGTGCGGGCGCACGCGAAGCGCACGCCCGGGCTCTCGATCCTGGCGTTCGACGCCCACTCCGACATGCGTGACGAGTACCTCGACTCGAAGTTCAATCACGCCTGCACGCTGCGCCGCGCGCACGAGCATGCTCCGGTGACGCAGGTGGGGCTACGCAGCGCATCGTTCGAGGACGCGGCGTTCGTGCGCGACGAAGGTCTCGCGTTCTTTTCGCCGAAGGAGTACCGGCAGGTTGGAGCCCAAGCCGTCGTCGATCGGCTGAGCGATGCGGTGTACATCACGATCGATCTCGACAACTTCGACCCCGCGGAGATGTCCGCAGTCGGCACGCCCGAACCCGGCGGCATGCACTGGGACGAGGTCTGTGATCTGCTGATCGCCGTCACGAAGGCGAAGCGCGTCGTGGGGTTCGACGTGACGGAGCTATCGCCATCCTTGGGTCCGCGCTCGTGTGCCCAGCTCGCGGCAAAACTGACGTACCGGCTGATGGGCCTGGCGCTGGACCCGGTGGAGTAGTCGCATGCCTGAACGCAAGGGACGCAAACGAAAGCTCTCGAGAGAACGCCGGCGCAGTGGCGATGGCGCATCGGGTACGGCGGCGGTCGATGCTCCGCAGCCGCTCGCCGCGCAGGCTCCAACGAAGGCGCGGCGCAGCACCACGAGTGATGGGCCGCTACCGTCTACAACGGCACGCGCGACAGGGCTGATGATCGCCCTGGTCACGCTGTTCATTTCGATCTTGATGATCTACCAATCCGTATCCGGTGAGGCGACCGGCATCGACGGCGCGGCGCGCATCGTCGGTGGCATCGCCATGGGCGCGCTCGCGATCGTTGTCGGTGCGCTGTCCGTCGCTCCGGGGATGGTGCGCGACCTGTTCGCGAGGAGGCGGTGATGCGCGAGCCACGAGCGGGCATGCGGACTGCCGAGAAGGTTGCAGCCATCGTCGCTATCATCGCGGCGCTGGTGGTGCTGAACGGCGCGTGGGTGAACCAGCATTCGTGGCAGAACGTGTCGTGGCGCATCGCGTTAGCGGGCACACTGGTAGTACTCGCGATCGCTGTCGAAACGAACGCACTCGGCCGGTTGCGGCTGCGCGACCGCGACGCCGAAACGGCGGTGCCGGAGTTCTTGCGCTCCGGAGGCGAGGCGGCAGGAATCTCTGCCGAGAAGGAACTGGCGCGCGCGGATGCCGTGGGCACTGGCGAGCGGACGTAGCATTCGCGCGCCCCCGTCCGGCACCTCGTGCTACGCTCGATCGAGGTTGGCGCATGGGTCCATTTGTTCGCGTCGTTCGGGTTGTCGCCGTCATTGTCATCATTGCGGCGTCGGCGCTGGTGTCCGTAACTCCAACGCGGGCGGTGGAGTATCACGGCGGAGGAGCATCGGCTGCCCGAAACCTCGCCGCCGGGCGAGTGTTCTCGACGAGTTTTGAGTCGATCGCGGACTTCGACGGCTTCTACATCGTCCCTCAGAACTACCTCGGGACCACCTCCCACGAGCAGTCCACCGAACAGGTGCTGAGCGGGACGTACTCGCACAAGGGTTGGATGTACGGGGCGAACCCGCCGAGTACGCCCAGCGTGAACAACGGCCACCGCGGATATCCGACGATTCAGTTGTACAAGACAGCGGGTGGCGCCTACGTCTGCCCGTGCGAGGTGACGCTGCATGTCTGGCTCGATGTGCCCCTCAATGTGCCGGGCGAGTGGTTCAGCTTCGCGACATTCACGTCGGATGCGACTGACGACTGGGCTCCCGTCTTCGTTGTGAACGTCTCCGCGGCCAACCCCGCGCCCGGCACCGCCGCTGGCGGCGTCGTGCATCTCATGCACGTGCCGAACCCGGGCGAACGCCAGCCGACGTTCCAGACGAGTACGATCCTGTTTCCCATGCAGCAGTGGGTCGAGCTCAAGTTCTATCTGGACATGGACCCGGTCCACGGCGAAGCACAGGTATGGCAGGACGGGCAGCTGGTGTCCGCCGCCCCCGTTAACGGTGGCAACGGCAAGCTCGCTCAGGCGCACTTCGGCATGTACGCCGCCGCGGAACTCGCATCGGGCATCGTGTACAACGACGATCTCGTGATCAGGGAACTCGGGACGCAGTCCGTGGGCGGCATCGCCGAACCACCAGCCGGCCAGGCCGCTCCTGCGATTCGGCCCGCGGCGGGGTCATCTGGCCTGAGCGTTGTTGGCGTGATATTCGCGAGCGCCGCATGTGCCCTGGCGCTACTGGGTACAGCCGCGTGGTACGCGCGCAGGCATCGGGTGGAAGACTGCCCGCCTTAGCCGTTCGCGGCAGCGCGGAGCGCGCGGATGTCGTGCAGATGCTCCGCTTCGTGCTCCACCATGTGCTCGACGATCTGGCGGATGCTCGTGCGGCCGCGCTCGGTGTGCTGTCCGGTGCGCGCCCAGTTCCAGTTCACGAGCGTGGTGAGCAGCTGCACGGTGTCCTGACGCCACGATGTCAGCTCGCGACCCATCTCGCCCAGGCCGCGGGTCATGTACGCATGCTCGGTCGCCCACGCCTCCTGGTCATACGGCTCAAGAATGGGATCGGTCTGCGTCGACATCATGTAGATGCGCTTGTGGTAGGCCTCAACCGCGCCGCGCAGGTGGCCGACGATCTCGCGCACGCACCAGCTGGCGGGCGTGAGCCGGAACGTCGATTCCGCGTCCGTGATGCCGTCGAGCGCATCGGCAAGGTCGCGCGGCAGCGTCCGCAACGCATCGACGAGGTCGAAGTGTCCGGTCGTGCCGGGTTCGTTGCGGGGGTAGGTGAACAGGTTCGGCGTCTGCTGCGGCATGTTCGCGTCCCTCAGTGTGGCGATTCGGGCTCGGGCAGCGGCGCCGGCGTCCGATCATTCAGCGTCGTGACCGCGACGGGCACACCACCGCGAAGATAGATGCGAGGCACGCGCGCCGTGATGCCGGCCAGAATCTCCCACGAGATTGTGCCGGCCAGATCGGCCAGCTCGTCGGCATCGATGCGCTCGCCGCCCTGCTCACCAATCATAACGGCCTCGTCGTCCGGCGCAACGCCAGGGATATCCGTCACGTCGGCCATGCACATGTCCATCGCGATGCGCCCGGCGATGGGCGCGCGGCGGCCATGGATGAGCACACTCGCGCCGCCCGAGAGCGCGCGGCGGTAGCCGTCGGCGTAGCCGCACATGATCAGCGCAATCGTCGCCGGGCGCGTCGCAAGCCACGTCCGTCCGTATCCGACCGTGGCGCCCGGCGCGACATCGAGCACGCGCCCGACGCGGCTCTTCAGCGACAGCGCGCGGTGCAGCCCAGCACCAGCGCCGATACCCGGCGCTGGCTCGTAACCGTAGACGGCGATGCCAACGCGCACCATATCGAGCGCCATGTCGGGCGCGCCCAGGGCGGTCGCTGATGCCGCGCAGTGCCGGACGGGGACCCATGGCAAGCGCATGGACGCTTCGAGCAGCGCATCGTACTGTGCGCGCGTGAACGAGGCCTCGCCCTCCTCGGCAGCGGCGAAATGCGTGTACAGGCCTTCGATCTCGATGCCGGGGAGCGCGCGTGCCTGCTGGGCGAACGCGACGAGCTCCTCGAGCGGCAGACCGTGCCGGTTCAGGCCGCTCTCCAGCTCGATGTGCATGCGCTGCTGGACGCCGCGCTCGGACGCGAATCGCGACAGCGCGAGCGCCGTCTGCATCGAACAGACCGTCGGCGTGAGCCGCAGATCGACGATCCGCTCCGCTTCACCGGCATGCGTGTAGCCGACCACCAGTATTGGCGCGGTGATGCCGGCGCGACGCAGCTCTTCGCCTTCGTCCACGCAGACAACGCCGAGTCCGGCCGCGCCCGCCTCGATTGCCGCCTCGCCAATAGCGATGGCGCCGTGGCCGTACGCATTCGCCTTGACGATCGCGCACACCTTTGCCGGCGCGGCGCGGGCAACGAGCGCCCGCACATTGTCGGCGATGGCATCGAGATCGATCTCAGCCCACACGGGCCGTCCAGCCCAACGGCTATCCATGAGGGGAGTTTATCAGTCGCTCGATTGCCGGCGACCGCTCGGCATCGTTACCATGTGGCCGAACGCTGCCACGAAGCCGCATCCCGCGGCGAAGCGGTCATACCGCGTGCATCCACAGGCACGCGCACTCCGGACTACGCATGCATCAACTTCACCTGCGCGCCGTGCCGTGCGCCTCGCTCACACTCGCGGTGATGATGTTCGCCGCTGGTGCATGCGGAGGATCGAAGAACGCGCAGCCATCAGCGACTCCCGCCGCCGGCACCACGATGCCGGGCCCGGCGACAACCTCCGCGCCTGCGCCTACCCCTACGCCCGCGCGCGCCGACCTGAAGGCCGCTGCGCGACTGCGCGAGGAAGGCGACTTCGCGGCCGCTGCGGATGTCTACGCCGCGATAGCCGCGAGCAGCGACGCAAGCGCGCGGCAAACGGCGCGTTTCGCGCAGGCCCAGCTACTGGCGCGCGCGGGGCGGCTCGACGAAGCGCGCGTTGCGTTGCTGGCGTACGTCGCCGATACCGGCGCTGGCGCCACCGACAGCGACCCGGCACGCTTCCTGCTCTCGTCGATTCTCGATGACCTCGGAGACACCTTCGGCGCACTCGATGGCTACGAACGCTACATCGCGGCAGACGGCGCCGCGGCAGGCTTCGCCCGTACCGAGCGAACGAAACTACTCGCGCGCCTCGGGCGCATCGCCGAGGCTCAGGCTGAGGCCGAGGCTATCTTGTCGAGCGACATGCTCGCCGACTTCAAGGCGTCCTTCACGCTGAGCATGGGCAAGGCGTTGGAAGACGGGAAGGACGACGCGTCTGCCCTCGCCTGGTACGAGCGAGCGCAAACGATAGACGGCGGCGATGTAGCGTCCGCGCTGGCGAGGGCGGGCGCAATCAAGAAGCGGCTGGGCGACACGACGTGGACCGCCGACTACCTGCGGGCGATCGCAGCGTATCCCTCCAGCGGCTCGGCGCCCGATCTGCTGGACGAGCTGGATGCGGCGGCTGTGCCGGTCGGCGACTACGTGCGCGGCGTCATCGAGTATCGCGCATTCCGCAACACAGTGGCGCGTACATCCCTGACCCGCGCGGTCGCATCCGCAGACAACCCCGCCGAAGCGACGTACTACATCGGCGCGCTGGACGAGCGGGCGGACGATCCTGCGTCCGCCATCGCGTCGTACCAGCGTTCGTACGAACGTAACCCGTCATCATCGCTGGCCGACGACGCGCTCTGGTGGCGCGGCCGGCTGCTGGAGCGCGCGGGCCGCTTCGATGAAGCCGCGACGGTGTATGAAACGCTGGTGACGGGCGTTCCCGCGTCGACGTGGCGCGCCGACGCCGACTTCCGGCGCGGCCTGGCGCAGTACAAGGCCGGTAACTACGCGGGCGCGGCGCTAGTCTGGTCGGTGATCGCCGCGGCAGTCGGCGACGACGCGCCTCGCGCCCGTTTCTGGCAGGGACGCGCCCAGCTCGCATCGCAGGATGCGCTCGGCGGCGCCGTCCTCTCGCAGCTCGCATCAGATATGGATCTGCGGGGCAACTTCTACGCGCTCAGGGCCGAAGTGCTGCTGAACAAGAACGACACGAGCGAGAAGGCACCCAGGCTCGGCGGCGCCGGCATCGACTGGGCAAAGATCGCCCGATACGTGCAGGATGTGACGGGCGTCGATCCCCAGCCGATCACAGACGCGCTATCAACCGACGCCCGCTGGGCGATCGCCGCGGCGCTCGATGATGTCGGGCTGCCCGCACAGTCGGACGCGGAGTACCGGTCACTGCTGCGCGACAACAAGGCTGATCCATCGGCCCTGTACGGCATCGCCAAACGGCTCGCCGACGAGGGCCGCACGCCGCTGGCCGCTCGCGCCGCCGTCACACTCATCGGCGCGTTGCCGGAGACCGCGACCCTCACGCCGGACGACCTGTTGCGCGTTGCGTATCCGGCCGCGTACGGCGATCTCGTGACTGAGGCGGCGAAGCAGGAGGACATCTCACCGCTGCTGCTGGTGTCGCTCGTGCGACAGGAGAGCTTCTTTGATCCGGAGGCGGGATCGGGTGCGGGCGCGCTGGGACTGACGCAAGTGGTGCCCGCGACGGGTCAGCAGATCGCGGCGACGCTTGGCGTCGCAGAATTCACGCCGAACGACCTCTACCGGCCGAAGGTATCGCTGCGGTTCGGCGCCAGCTACCTGGCGACGCAGCTCGCGTCGTTCGACGGCGACTCGTATCGCGCCCTCGCGGCGTACAACGGCGGTCCCGGCGCCGCGTCGGACGCAGCGGATGCGGCGGGCGCCGATGTCGATCTGCTGCTCGAGGAGTTGGAGTTCGACGAGACGCGGTCGTACGTCCGCCTGGTGATGGAGAATCTTGCGCGCTACCGCCAGCTCTACGCCGGCGTCGACCGTCCGTCACTCCCGCGATGAGTGCCGCACCGTCGAACGGTGTCCGCGCTGGAGGAGACGCTGCTACCTGCATCCAACCAATCTCCGCGCTCTTTGCGCCTTTGCGGTGAACCTCCTCGCCCCCCTCTGCGCTCTCCGCGGCTCTGCGGTGAATTCCCCAGCGCGCCGATGCTAAACTAACGCACAGCCGCTTCTTCGCGGCGCGAGGTTCCATGCGCACAGGCCTTCGGACCACGCTGCGGCCGATGCACGCCGGCGACATCGCGCAGGTCGCCGATGTTGAGCGCGAGTCGTTCCCTTCCATGTGGCCGCAGACGGCATACAAGCGCGAGCTGGCGAACAAACTCGCGCGCTATCTCGTTCTGGCGGAGCTACGCGACACCGAGATCGATCCGCCGGCGACCAGCGGGCTGTGGGGTACCCTGCGGCGCATCCTGGGCAGCGATCCGCCGCCGGGCACGCACGAGTACCTGCTCGGGTTCATCGGGCTGTGGCTGATGGTGGGCGAGGCGCACATCGTCACCGTAGCCGTGCGCGAGCGCTATCGCCGCATGGGCGTCGGCGAGCGGCTGGTGATCGCCGCGTTGGAGCTCGCGATGGAGGCGGTGCAGGACGTCGCGACGCTGGAGGTGCGGGCGTCGAACGAATCCGCGCTGCGGCTCTACGAGAAGTACGGCTTTGCGCGCCTGGGACTCCGCAAGCGCTACTACACCGACAACAACGAGGACGCCGTCATCATGACGACGCCCGAACTGACCGACGCCGCGTTCTTCGCGCACTTCCAGGATCTGCGCGCGCGCCACAAGGCGGAGTTTCCGGACTTGTGGAATTGATCTCGCGCCCGTGATTGCTCACGCCAGTTGATCTGTCATGCTTAGCCAAGCGAAGCATCTTGTCCGAACCCAACGAGGTCCTTCGCTCTGCTCAGGAAGACATCGCTCAACGTGCCGGAGCAACGCTGCCACCACCGAAGGGCATGATCGCATGACAAAGATGAACTTCGGCATTCAGACCAGCCTCAACAACGTGGAGTGGCGCGAGATCGAGGACATGTGGAAGTTCCTCGACCGCGACACGAAGTTCCATTCGGCGTGGACGTTCGACCACTTCGTGCCACCGGGGCCGGGGCAGGACGCGAACGCCAACTGCTTCGAGGGATGGTCGGCGCTGGCCGCGCTCGCCGCAGTCACCGACCGCATCCGGCTCGGTTGCCTCGTGACGGGCGTGACGTATCGCGAACCGGCGGTCCTAGCGAAGATGGCGGCGACCATCGACCACATCAGCAACGGCCGCCTCGAGTTCGCCATCGGCGCCGCGTGGCATGGCGGCGAACACGAGATGTACGGCATCCCGTTCCCCGCGATCAAGGAGCGGCAAGATCGCCTCGACGAAGCGATGCAGGTGATCCGGCTGCTCTTCGGCGCGGACGGGCGCGTCAACTTCGCCGGGAAGTACTACTCGCTGAAGGAAGCCGTGTTCGTGCCGATGTGCGTGCAGCGGCCCCATCCGCCGATCATGATCGGCGGCGGCGGCGAGAAGCGGACGCTGAAAGCCGTCGCCCGCTACGGCGACGTCATGAACGTCTTCGGCACGCCGGATGCCGTCAAGAAGAAGATCGCGGTGCTGGAGGGCCACTGCCGCGACATCGGCCGCGACCCTGCGGAGATCGAGAAGACGATCGCCGCATCGATGATTGTGACGGACAACCAGGGGCTGATCGATCGCCTCGCCGGCATGTTCGGCCCCGGCATGGGCCTATCGGCCGATGAAGCCAGGAAGGTGCTGCCGATCGGCCCGCCCGCGCACGTGCGAGGTGTCGTCGAGGCGTACGCCGCCGTGGGCGTGACGACGATCATCGCCCAGACGCAGGGCCCGTGGAAGCGCGAGATCTACCAGCGCATGAACGACGAGGTCGTCGCGGCCTTCACATAGCTTCGAATTGCGGCTGAAAATAGACGGGAAGATCGTTGCAAGCGGGCTCGCAACAGTGTTACTGTACGTTGTCTAACAGTAGTTTCCCGTCCGAGAGCCCGTCGCGAAACGCCTACGCTTCGCCCGTCCTGACGACAAGGAAACATTCATCGGAGGTCGTCAGGTGGCATTCACCGACAGGTCGTTGACGTGCGTGGACTGCGGCGCTGAATTCACATTCACCGCAGAAGATCAGGAGTTCCACGCGAGCCGGGGCTTCTCAAACGAGCCGAAGCGGTGTCCGGATTGCCGGCGCGCACGCAAGGCAACCCGTGGCGATGCGGGAGGCGGCGGCGGTTACGGCGGTGGGGGTGGCGGCGGTTATTCGTCCGGCCCGCGTCAGATGTACCCGGCAAAGTGCGCGAACTGTGGCAAGGAGACGGAAGTGCCGTTCCAGCCCCGCGGTGATCGGCCGGTGTACTGCCGCGATTGCTTCCAGCAGCGCGCGCCCGAGGGCGGCGGCGGACGCAGCGGCGGCGGCTACGGCGGCGGCGGTGGTGGCGGCGGGTACGGTGGCGGTGGTGGCGGCGGCGGACGCCGCTACTAAACGCATCGCTGTGTAAGAATCGAATAGCGAAGGACGGACGCCGATCGGCGTCCGTCCTTTTGCGTTCTGTCCATACGGCGCTGAGCAGCGACTAGCTGGCAGGCTGCACGATCGCCGGCGCGCCGTGGCCGTTTGTCGCAGACGTGCCGTTCGTGGCGGCAGCGCCGTTCGAGCCGATGCCGTGCTGTTCGTACGTCATCCGGTAGAGGTTCGCGTAGCGGCCGCCGAGCGCTAGCAGGTCATCGTGCTTGCCCTGCTCAACGATGCGGCCCTGCTCCAGCACGACAATGCGGTCCGCGTTGCGGATCGTCGAGAGCCGGTGGGCGATGACGAATGATGTGCGGCCTTCGAGCAGCGTGCTCAGCGCGCGCTGGACGATCACTTCGGTTTGCGTATCGACGTTCGCCGTCGCCTCATCCAGGATGAGGATGCGCGGGCGCGCGATGATCGCGCGCGCGAAGCTGATGAGTTGGCGCTGGCCGACCGAAAGGTTCATGCCGCGCTCGTGCAGGTATGTGCCGTAGCCGTCCTCGAGCCGGGTAATGAAGTCGTGCGCGCCGACGGTGCGCGCCGCATCCTCGATGTCCGCATCCGTCGAGTCTTCGCGGCCGTAGCGAATGTTCTCGGCAACGGTGCCGGAGAAGAGGAACGGCTCCTGTAGCACCAGTCCCATGCGGCGGGAGAGGCTCTTGTGGGAGATCTTCCGCACGTCGATGCCGTCGATTTCGATGGAGCCATCCGTTACGTCGTAGAAGCGCGGCAGCAGCGCCGTCAGCGTCGTCTTGCCGGCGCCCGTCTGACCTACGAACGCGATCGTCTCGCCGGGCACGACGTGCAGATCGACATCGTCCAGCACCGGTACATCGTCGACGTAGCGGAAGGTCACGTGGTTGAAGTCGACCCGTCCCGTGATGTCGTCGATGTCGACGGCATCCTCGGCGTCCTCGAATTCCGGCTTCGTGTCGAGTACTTCCAGCACGCGCTCGCCGCCGGCCATCGCGCGCTGCAGCTGCGTGTACTGCAGTACGAGGTCGCGCACCGGGTCGAAAAACAGCTGGAGCTGGAGCGTGAACGCAATGAGCACCGCCACCTCCATCTGGCCGTGGAGCACGCGATAGCCACCGTATCCGACGACGAGCGACATGCCGAGCGCCACGATGACCTCGACGGCCGGCGTCACCGCCGCTGTGAGCCGTCCGGCGTTGACGTTCGCGCGGAGGTTCTGCTGGTTGATATCGTCGAAGCGCTTCGCGTTCTCGTCCTCGCGCGAAAGGCTCTGAATCACGCGGACGCCGGAAACGTTCTCCTGGAGGTTCGCGTTCACGACAGCGATCGCTTGCCGTACACGAATGAATGCCGTGCGCGAGTAGCTCTGCCATACCCACATCGTGATCACGAGCAGCGGCACGACGGTGAACGTCACCAGTGCCAACCTGACGTCGAAGTACATCAAGAACGCCACAGAAAGGCCGATGCCGGCGATGTCGCCGATCACGGTGAGGAAACCGCTGGTCATCAGATCCTGCAGCGAAGTGACATCGCTGGTCACCCGCGACATGACGCGGCCGACCTCGTTGTTGTCGTAGAAGCGCAGGCCTAGCTTCTGGAGGTGCGCGAACATGTCACGCCGCAGCCCCAACAACAGCCGGTGGCCGATCCACCCAGTAGACGTGAGCTGCGTGTAATAGAAGGCGGCTGACAGGGCGGCCAGCACAATGTAGACCCAGCCCCAGGCGTTCAACGCACCGACATCTTTGTTGATAGCGGCATTGATCAGACCGCGCACCGCCAGCGGCATCGTGCGCGTCATGGCGGCGAAGCCTAGTGTGCCGACCAGCGCCAGCAGCAACCGCCCGCGGTAGGGCTTTACGAACTGGAACAGCCGCATGACGACGCGGTGGTTGTAGACGGAGCCCAGCTCGTCGTCATCCCAACCATCGGTGCTGCGCTTGAGCGAGTTCGGCCGCAGATTATTCTGCCAATTGCCGCCTCCGCTCCAGCCGCCCGCCGCCCCCGCGCCGCCAAAAAACGTCATGT
>CAYWOO010000065.1:0-15138 GCA_964458665.1 uncultured Dehalococcoidia bacterium | reverse complement strand
CATAGAGCGAGTAGCCGCCGAACCGCCCGCCATCCGCTACAAGCACGCCTTCGGCGCCGCCCGCCGGGATGTCGACCTCCGCCGTGATCGTGCGCGAGCGATTCTTCGTGTTCCCGGCCGCCGCCGCTTCGATCGGCGCGCCGTTCGGGTAGTAGATGAAGCGCTTGCTGCGGCTCGTCGTCAGGCGCGGCCGCCCCAGCCCGCGGCCGATGCTCCGTGCGTCCATGGGCAGCACATTGTTTTTCGCCGCCTCGATCCACCAGATGTCCTGCAGCTCGCGCAGCTTCTCCGGATACTCGCCGGCCAGGTCGCGGCTCTCGGAAAAGTCTTCCTCGACATGGTACAGCTCCCACACATCCTGGTCGAACGGCTTGCTCGCGTCCGTCACGCCGTCGTAGATCATGCCTTCGGTGCCGTGGTACGTCACGGCCTTCCAGCCGCGATGGTAGATTGCGCGGTTGCCGAGCATCTCGTAGTACTGCGTCTCGTGCTTGCTCGCGGCGTCGCCTTCGTTCAGCGTGTGCGCGAAGCTCGTGCCCTGGATCGGCGACTGCGTGACGCCCTTGATCGCCCGCGGCGGCTCGATGCCGAGCACGTCCAGCACCGTCGGCGACACATCAACAGCATGCACGTACTGACGCCTGACGGCGCCACGATCCGTGATGCCCGCCGGCCAGTGCACGATGCAGGGGTCGGCGATGCCGCCCTCGTGGACCTCGCGCTTCCAGCGCTGGAACGGTGTGTTGCCCGCCCACGTCCAGCCGAACGGGTAGTGGTTGAACGTGTGCTCCCCACCCAGCTCGTCGATCTTCGCCAGGTTCTCTTCGACGGTCTCCGGCACGCGGTTGAAAAAGTTCGCCTCGTTCAACGATCCGTGCTGCCCGCCCTCCGCGCTTGCGCCGTTGTCGGAGATGGCGACGATGATCGTGTTGTCCAGCTCGCCGATCTGCTCCAGGAAGTCGATGACGCGCCCGATGTGGTGGTCGGTGTGCGACATGAAGCCGGCGAACACCTCCATCATCCGCGCGTACAGCCGCTTCTCGTCATCAGACAGCGTCTCCCAGTCCGGGATCCAGTGCGGCCGCTCCGTGCACTGCGTCTCCGGCGGCACGATGCCCATCTGCTTCTGCCGCTCGAACACCGCGTCACGCGCCTTGTCCCAGCCCATGTCGAACTTGCCGCGATACTTCTCGATCCACTCCTTCGGCGCGTGGTGCGGCGCGTGCGCGGCCCCGGTGCAGAAGTACAGGAAGAACGGCTTCTCGCGCGCCACGTTCTTCAAGTCCGTGAGGAACTCGATTGCGCGGTCAGCGAGATCTTCCGTGAGGTGATACCCCTCCTCGTAGGTGCGCGGCTGCTCGATGGGATGGTTGTCGTACACGAGGTCCGGGTGCCACTGGTTGGTGTCGCCACCCATGAAGCCGTAGTAGCGCTCGAACCCGCGGCCCAACGGCCAGCGGTCCTTCCGCGCCGCCATGTTCATCTCAAAGTGTGGCGTCAGGTGCCACTTGCCGACCGCGTACGCTGCATACCCGTGCGGCGTCAGCATCTCCGACAGGAACCCGTTCTCGAACGGGATCTCGCCCGTGTAGCCCGGGAACCCTGATGCGTTCTCGACGATGCTCGCCATTGCGTTCGTGTGGTGGTTGCGCCCCGTCAGCAAGCACGTGCGCGTCGGCGAGCACAGCGCCGTCGTGTGAAAGTTCGCGTACCGCAGTCCGTTCGCCGCCAGCTTGTCGAGGTTCGGCGTCTCGCACAACCCGCCAAACGAGCTGATCTGCCCGTAGCCAACATCGTCCAGCACGATGTAGAGCACGTTCGGCGCGCCCTCGCGCGCCCGCACCGGCTCCGGCCACCACGGCGTCGATTCGCTCACCGAGCGGCCGATCACACCCTTAAACTGCTGCGGCATCACAACCTCCGGCGCACATCACTCCGTCGCGGTTCGCCGATCATAACACCACTCCCGCAGCGGGCAAGCGATTGTGGCGCGTAGTCGCAGGTCGAGCACCTCACAGCCGGGGACGGCTGTGCCACTCCCGGGCTGCTCATGCGCGAGTATCAATCCACGTCGGACCACTCATCCGGGGTCAGGTCTAGCAACTGCTGCTGCGGTGATGGCGCAGAATCTTCAGGCAGCGGCTCATCCTCGACCACGCGCGGCGCTATCTCCACATCCGGCTGACTAGCTGACAAGCTGACGGGCTGACCAGCTTCTCCCGCGACTTCGACCAACTGCACGCTCAGCCCGTGCGTCGCCGCCATCGTGACGAACGCCGACCGCACGCCCGGCTCCAGCTCGATCGGCTCGCTCACACGCACCCCTTGCGACGCCAGCTCGCGCACCGTCTCGTCCAGATCCTCAATCTCCAGCGCGAGGTTGTAGAAGCCCTCGCCCTTGCGCTCCAGGAAGCGCACCACGGGTTTGTCGCCCGCGACCGGCGACGCCAGTTGCAGTACGTCGCCGCCCATCGGCACATCGACGGCGCGAATCCCGAACGCCGGCACATCGACCGCAACGGCGGCCTGCACGCCGAAGAGCTGCTCGAACGTCAGCCGCGCCCCCTCGAGGTCACGCACCGCAATCGTCACATGATGGATCCGCTTGATCCGCATCTTCGCCTCGCTTCGACGAATGCTATCCTGCCCGCACCGTCCCGAACAGCGTAGCTCCCCTGGCAGGCCGAGGTTTCGCGAGGGCGCGAGCCGGCCGGAGGGGTAGTAGCTGGGAGGTCGTACGTCCTATGGCCGGCGCAGATGCCGCTCCAGACCGCGCGACCGCGATCGCCGCCATCCGCGATGCGGGTGTCCGCGTGCGCGAAAACGTCGCGCGCGTGATCGTTGGACGCGACGATGTCATCGAACTGGCGCTCGTCGCGATGCTCTGCAACGGGCACGTCCTGATCGAAGACGTCCCCGGGCTTGGCAAGACCATGCTCGCGAAGGCGCTGGCCCGCAGCGTCGGCTGCACCTTTCGGCGTATCCAGTTCACGCCGGATCTTATGCCGTCCGATGTCACGGGCATCAACTTCTACAACCAGAAGTCCGGCGAGTTCGAGTTCCGCGCCGGTCCGCTTATCGCCAACATCGTCCTGGCGGACGAGATCAACCGCGCGACGCCGCGCACGCAAAGCGCGCTCCTCGAGGCGATGGAGGAGCAGCAGCTCACGATCGACGGTGTGACGAAATCGCTTCCGCGGCCGTTCCTCGTACTCGCCACGCAGAACCCCATCGAGCTTGAGGGCACGTTCCCGCTTCCGGAGGCGCAGCTCGACCGCTTTCTCCTGCGTGTGCGCATGGGCTATCCCGATGCCGCCGAAGAAGACGCGATTCTGCTGAGGTTCGAGGCCGAGAACCCGCTCGACGCGCTGCAGCCCGTGATCGAAGCGGCCGAGCTGGCGCGACTCGCTGCGTTGCTGCCGTCCGTCCACTGCGACGCATCGGTGCGCAACTACATCGTCCGCCTGGCGCAGGCGACGCGCGCACATGCCTCCGTCGAGCTGGGCGCCAGTCCGCGTGCGACGCTCGCGCTCTTCCGCGCCGGGCGAGCGCTCGCCGCCGTCCGCGGGCGCGACTACGTGCTGCCCGACGACGTCAAACATCTCGCGCCGGCCGTCTTCGGCCATCGCATCATGCTCAGCTCGCAATCACGCCTCCGCGGCCGCGATGCCGAGACGCTCGTGCGCGATCTGCTCGACGAGCTGCCGGTGCCGGTCGAAGGATGATGCTCGCGGCGCCGCATCGGACGTGCACGTGATCCGCGACGCCTGGCCCTTCCTCGCCGCCGCGCTCATCCTTGCTGGACTGGTCACCCTCAATGCCGTGCTCGTCGTCCTGGGCTTCGCGCTCGCGATCGCCTGTGGCGGCGCGATGCTCTGGGCGCGCCACGCGCTCCGCCGCGTTACGTACGAACGCATCGTCCCTGAAGACCATGCCTTCGCTGGCGAGGTCGTCGGCGTCGCGCTCCGCATCACGAACCGCAAGCCGCTTCCGCTGCCCTGGATCGAGGTGCACGAGCAGTTCCCCGACGTGCTGATATCCCATCCCGGCAGCGCCGTCGCCGGCCACGAAGCGGAACTGCACCAATCCGGCGCGCTGAGCTCGGTCGGCCTCGCCTGGCGCACATCCGTCGGCATGCACGAGCGCGTGAGCCGCGACGTCGAGCTGCAATGCCCCGCGCGCGGCATGTACGAGATCGGTCCGGCGCACCTCCGGGCGGGCGACGCCTTCGGCCTGTACTCCGACGAACGCGCCGAAACTCGCTGCACGCGCATCATTGTCTATCCCCGCATCGTCGAGCTGCCCGACTTGGCGCTGCCGTCACGCCGCCCCTTCGGCGAGCATCGCGGCGGCCTCCGCGTGTTCGAGGATCCGTCGCGCATCGCCGGCGTCCGTGATTACAGCCCCGGCGACGCGCTCCGCCGGATCGACTGGAACGCCACGGCGCGCCTCGGCAAGCTCCAGTCGCGCATGTACGAGCCGACGTCGTCGCAGCATCTGTATGTGGCGCTGAACACGCAGACGTTGATCCCCGCCTGGGCCGGCCACATTGCCGAGCTGCTGGAGCGCTCGATCATGGTAGCCGCATCGATAGCCCGCGACGCCTATGACACGCGGTACGCCGTCGGCCTCCTGACGAACAGCAGTTTCCCCGATGCCGACCACGCGATCCGCATCGCTCCCGGCCGCCGTCCCGAACAGTTCATCCGCGTCCTCGAAGCGCTCGCTGTCGTCACGCCCTTCGTGCTGTGCCCGCTTGCCTCGATGCTCGACCGCGAAGAACCGCGCTTCAGAGCTGGCACGACGATCGCGGTCGTCACCGCCATCATGCCTGACGATCTCGCCGCGACGCTGCTGCGGCTGCGACGCCGCGGCCACCAGGTCGTCGTGCTGACGACGAGCGGCGAAACGTGGCCGGACCGGCTGGCCGATGTAGCGGTGCGCGATGTCTCGCGCGTAGGAGCGGAGTTCGCCCCGCGGGCGGAAGCGGCGCTATGACCATCCGCTCCGTCCGCCTGCCGCTCGCCCTCCTCGTCGACGTGCTCTGGGCGTATGCCGCCGTTGCCATCGTCGTCGCCTTGTTCGGCCGGGGACAGGCCGCCGCGCCGTCGATCCTCGGCGTCGCTGCCGCTGTGGCCGGCTCGTTCGCGCTCTCTCGCGCGTTACAGGAGATCGACCTCGCTGACGCGCAGTTCCGCGCCATCGGCGTGAGCGTCAGCATCATCACGATCTTCGCCATCATCCATGCCGAATACGCCGCGTCAACGCCGCCGTGGGATGTCGGTTGGGTGCGCACACTGGTCGTCGACGCCGCCGAGGGGCGGGCGCACGTCGTCGCTGCGACTGTCGCCATCACGGTGCTCTGGATGCGCGGCATCGTGCGTGGCCAGCAGACCACGGACGCTACGAGCGTGCTGAGCAGCGTCGCCCTTGGCATTGTGCCACTGGCCATTGCTGCCGCTGCTGCCCCGCGCGTGCATGGTCCGGACGCGTTCGGTGTCATCGCGATCGTCTATTTCGTGCTCGCGCTGGGCGCTCTCGCGTTGTATCAGGCGCCTGATCCAGATCGTCTCGTTCGAGGCTACGCGGCGCAGTGGGGTGTGGGGGCAGTCGCCGTGCTGGCCATCGCCTTAGCGCTGACGGTGGTGGCGGCCGCGATCGATCCGGCGGCGCTGGGATTCCTCGCGCCCGTCGGCAGGCCCCTCGCCTTCGTCGCGGAGAACGCGTTCAGGTACATCCTCGGCCCGCCGCTCGCCGCGCTCGCGTGGCTCCTCAGCCTGATCCCGCTCCCCCACCACGACGCCCAGGAACAGCCGATGCAGAGCTTCCAGCCGGAGAAGCGGCCCGAAAACCAGGATACGCCGATGTGGGCGCGCATCGTCGGCTGGATCATCGCCGGCGGTCTTCTCACGCTCGTCGTGCTAGCGACCCTCGTCGTGCTCTGGTTGCTGTTCCGCCGATTCGCGAAGCAGAAGCGGCGCCCGGGAGATGTTCGTGAACGCGTCGAAGCCGAGTCGTCGCTGGCTGACGATCTCGGCGCGGCGTTCGACGCGCTTGCGCGCCGCTTCCGTCGCACGCCGAAGCATCCGCAGTCATCGGTAGAAGTACGACGCCTCTACCAAGAGATGCTTGCCCGTTCCGCCGCCGCGGGCCTCGAGCGCCCGGCCGCGACGACACCGCTGCAATTCGCGCCGCGCCTCGACGCCCACTTCGCCTCCGACACGCCGTCGGCGATCAGCCGCGCCTTCGCGGAGTCTCGCTATGGCGCTCACGACTTCGAGCAGGCCGCAGTCGACGATCTTCGTGACCGCTGGAACCGAATCGCAACGCTGCGCGCTCCGTAGCCGGGTGCGCGGGCCGGCTACGGCGTCGTCTCGTCGCAGACGCCCACGTCGTCGACGCTGTTGCTCGAGATCGTATTGTTCTTCGCTACCACGCTCCCGGCCTTGAAGATGCAGATGGCCGAACCGCGATTGTCCTCGATGCGGTTTCCCGAGATCGTGCCGAGCGACGTGTTCACGTACGAGACGCCGATGCCACGATTCCGATAGATGTGCGAATTCGTGACGTCGATGTTGGCGCCCTGCCCCAGCACGCCGCCGCCCAGCGTGCCCGTCTCCGGAAGTACCACCGTGTCGTGAATGTCCGCGCCGTTGATCACGCCGACGGCGCGTACCGGGAAGTTGCGGCCGACCTGCCCGTACTTCAGTGGATCCGGATATGCACGAAACTCGATGGCGTGCTCGTCGTTCGCATTGAACTCATCGTTGTCCGAGGAGATCTGGGCGCCCCAGACGAACAGGCCGCTTAGATGATTGCGCCAGATGCGGTTGTTCCGGAATGTCCCGTGCGTCCCGGGAAACATCACGATCCCCGTGCTGTAGCTCGACTGGATGACGTTCGTGTCGAGAATGATGTTCGCCGTGCCGACGAACGCCTGCAGGTTCGCGAGGTAGCACTCCGGCACCTCGACGAACCCCGGCGGCAGCAGCGCGCATGGCGTCTGGCCAGCGAACACGCCGGGCCCCTTGTTGTCCGAGATGATGTTGCGTGTAATCGCGGTGTTCGCGCTCTCGCCGACCGTCGAGACGCCGACGCCGCCGTTCTTGAACACCCAGTTTCGCTGCACGTTGACGTTGGACTGCCGGCGAATGAGGATGCCGTCGCCGTCCATGGCGTACACGAACGAGTCGTTGATCGCACCAATGCTGTTGACGTCGTAGTGGATGCCCAGGCCGCCGCCGCCGACATCCATGCGATTGAAGACGATGTTCTGGCTGTGACTGACGTACGCGTTCGAAGGGTGCCCGTAGTACAGCGTGAAGTCCTCGAACGTCAGATCGCTGCTCTCGAACACGAGTAGCGAATCCGAGTCGCCGCCCGCGACGATGCTGACGTGCGTGCCAGCACCGCGCAGCGTCACGCCATGTTTGCTCCGGAACGTCACCGGCCCGCGATACACGCCCGGCGCCATGCAGATCACGTCACCCCGCGCCGCGCCATCAACCAGCGGCTGGAGCGTGTCCGGAGTCGCGACCTTGTTGCAGTCCGCCGCATGCACTGGCGCCACCGCCCCTTGTCGCGACACCACCACCGACAGCACCATTGCGGCAACTGCAAAAAGTGTTCGTAGGGGCACGCGGTGGCGTGCCCTCGGTCGTTGCGCGCGCATCATCCCTGACCTCCACGTCATCGAGCCCTGCGCGCCCATGGTAACGCACACCCGCGATCGACCGGCGCACGATTTTCGCGTAGGGGCATTCCGTAGAATGCCCTCGTACACGTAGGCTACCCGCAAGCGCGACCAAATCGCGTCTCAGCCATCGCGCTCGACCAACGTCCGCACGCACCACGCGTACAGGCGCGGGTCGTCCGCCTCGGCATACGGCGCGAGCCGCAGCGCGTAGTATTCGCGATACGCGCGCAAGTGCTCGACGAAGCGGGCTCCGCGGGCTCGGACCGCACGTGCCGTGAGATACGTGGCGTCTTCCGGATCCCGCGCCGGGATCACCTCCATAAAGATGATCGCGCTCACGACATCCATCGCCGTGTCGCCCATCACCGTCAGCGTCCCGAAATCGAGGACGCCGCTGACCGCCAGGTCGTCGCCCATCATCACATTGCCCGAAAAGTAGTCGCCGTGCACGAGTCGCCGTTCGCAGTGCGGGTCGAGCGACGCGAGGTGCCGCCGCACCGTCGCGATCACCGCATCGACGTTCGCGACATCCGCCGCCAGACGACCGCTGCTCTTCGCGAGGGCCGCGTCCGCCCGATCGAGCAAGAACTCCGTCCATGTCGACCGCTGCATCGGCGGATCGGCGAGGATCTCGCCGTAGAGCGGCCGCTCGATGCGCAATGTTGCTATCGCGTCGGCGGCGTCGAGGTACGAATCGAGCGCCGTATGCCGCCGATCGCCGGAAAGCTCAGGAAGCACATCGATGAGCGGCCGGCCCGGAATAAGGCGATCGATGCTGTACGCCGTCCCATCGATCACGCCGTGCTCGATCACGCGCGGCAGCGCGAAGCCCGGGTCTTGGCCAGCAAGTTCGTCGTAGAACGAAGCAATGCGCCCTATCGGACTTGCTGGTGAGTGAAGAACGCGCAGCACGCGGTTGTCGCTCAGCGCATAGACCGTCGCGTCGCCGCCGCGCCCGATCCGATCGGTCGGCGTCGCGCCGAAGCGCCGCAGCACGGCATCAGTCACGCGTGTCGAGCAGCTCGCGCACTGCGGCCGTCGCGTCCGCCAGCGGCACGACGTTCGCGTCCTTGACGGTGCGGCGCTTCACCTCCGCGCCGCCGTTCTCGATGCTGCGCGGGCTGACGGTGACGCGCACAGGCATGCCCAGCAGATCGGCGTCGTTGAACTTCACGCCGGCCGAGCCCTCCTCACGGTCGTCGTAGAGCACCTGAAGCCCCGCGTCGACGAGCTGCTGATACACCTGCTCCGCGCTTTCGCGCACGCCCGGCTTGTCGAAACCGAGTCCGACCAGATGCACGTCGTACGGCGCCAGCTCGCGCGGCCAGATGATGCCCCGCTCGTCGTGATTCGCCTCGATCGCGCCGGCGAACACGCGACCCACACCGATGCCGTAGCACCCCATGATTGCCGGCTTCAGCTCGCCCGCCTCGTCGGTGAACTGCGCCGCGAGGCGTTCCGTGTACACGGTGCCGAGCTTGAAGACGTGCCCCATCTCCTGACCACGGCGCTCCTCGAGCGCGGTGCCGCAGCGCGGGCAGCCGTCGCCCGCCCGCGCCAGGGAGATGTCGGTGACGATGCTGGCACGCCAGTCGCGTTCGTAGTTCACGTTGCGATAGTGCACGTCCGGCTTGTTCGCTCCCGCGACGAGATTGCTCGACGTGAGCACCGTATCGTCGGCAACGATGTCGATCCCCTTGAGCCCGACAGGCGATGCCGATCCCGCAATGAGTCCGTGCTTCTTCACGCCCGCATCATCGAGCAGCGCGACTTCGGTCACCTTCAGTGCGTTGCGTAGCTTCGCCTCGTTCACCTCCAGATCGCCGCGTATCGCAACGAACACGGGCCGGCCAGCGGCCTCGTAGAATACTGCTTTCAGGGTGCGCGACGGCGGGATCTTGAGAAAGCGCACGAGATCGTCAATCGTCTTCTGTTCTGGCGTCGAGACCTCCTCAAGCGGCAGGGCGTCCTCCGGCGGAAGGTCAGCCTTTTTGTGGTCGGCCTTCTCGGCATTTGCCGCGTACTCGCAGTGCGGACAGAGCAGCACCGTGTCCTCGCCGGTCTCGAACAGGAAGACGAACTCCTCGCTCTCCTTTCCGCCGATCGCGCCCGAGTCGGCGAGCACGGGGATCACGGGCACGCCACAGCGCTCGAAGATACGGATGTACGCATCGCGCGCGGTCTGGTACGAAGCGTCCAGTCCGTCCCAGCCGGTATCGAACGAGTACGCATCCTTCATCGTGAACTCGCGCACACGCATCAAGCCGCCACGCGGCCGGGCCTCGTCGCGAGCCTTCGTCTGGATCTGGTAGACCATCAGCGGCATGTCGCGATAGCTCTGCACCTGCCGCTTGAACAGTTCGACGACCACTTCCTCGTGCGTCGGCCCGATGACGTAGTCGCGCTCGCGGCGGTCCTTCAGATGGAAGAGCACGTCGCCCATGGTCTCCGCGCGGCCCGAAGCCTCCCACAGCTCCGCCGGCTGCAACGCCGGCATCACGACCTCCTGCCCGTTCGCGCGGTCCATCTCCTCCCGAATGATCTGTTCGATCTTCCGTATCACCCGCTGACCGATCGGCAAGTAGCTGTAGATGCCCGCCGCCAGTTGTTGCACCAGCGCCGCCCGCAGCATCAGCTGATGGTTCGCCGTCTCCGCCTCCGCCGGCGCATTCCGCAGCGTCTTTCCGAACATTCGCGACATGCGCATATGCAGGTGTCTTTCGTGATGCAGGTATTCGGCGTTGTTGGACTAGCTTAGCGGACGAACGGGCCGCGCCGTAGCGACGCTCCGGAGGGATCGTCAGCCTTCCGCTCGGCGCCGTTTCGCTGACGACTTCGGGGCAAGGTACTTTACGAAGCCCACTTCAAGCTGCTCGAATCCCGCCGCATGATAGAACGACCGCGCGTCCTCATTGTTGTGCCAGGCGCGCACTTGCACGGCTGTGCAGCCTCGCTGGCGCGCCAGGAACTCCGCTTCCGCCATGAGCAACGTCGCAACGGCATGCCGTCGGTGCTCCTCCAGCACCATCAATTCCGTGACTTCGGCGTACGGCACGTCTTGCGAGAGGTACGGCACGATCCGGAGGCTGAGCAGGCCCGCCGGCGCGTCATCCACGAATGCGAGGAGCACCTGCTCCGTCGCGGACATCGCCTCGATGCGGTGCTGCGCCTTATCGGGCGTTACGGTGACGTTCTCGGCTATGGCGTCGCGGAGGCCGCTTGGCCCGACCGACCTGTTCAGCTCCGTCATGAGCAGCGCTACGGTTGCGGCATCATCCCCGGTGGCTGTGGTCAACGTGAGCATCGCCATCCATCCGCCTTACGCCGCCGGATCGCTAGTCGCCGCCAACGGCGGGTCGACCGTCGCGCCCAACGACCTACCCTCGCGCGCCAACCGCCGTGTCAGCACGGCGAACATCAGCAGGCCCAGCACGACGCCGAACCACAGCGTCGCGATGCGAATGATCAGCGTGCCCACCGTCGCCGAGCTCTTGCCCATATGCAGCAAGCTCTCCGACAGCGATGTGATCCCCGTCTCCGCGACGCCCAGCCCGCCCGGCGTCAGCAGCAGTGCCGCCGCCAGCGTCGCAATCGGCAGAATGAACGCCGACTTGAACAGCGTATCGAGCGACCCGTCGACGCCAAGCCCGATCAGTGTCAGGTAGAACGCCAGCACCTCGAAGAACCACGATCCGACGCTCAGCCCCGTCATGAGCGCGACGCTGCGTGGCTCCAGCACGACGTACGTGCTCTCGTAGAACTCCTCGAAGTGCGGCACGAAACGACGTACAAGCGGCATCCGCCCCGCCAACCGCAGCAACGCATGCGACGCCGGGCGGTGCCGCGACACCGCGATCGCGATGACCGAGCCGGCAGCGAAGATCGCGGCGATGGGCCAGTACTCGCGGCCGAATACCGCCAGACCGGCCATCGCGATCACCAGCAGGCCCAGCCCGTCCGTCAACCGCTCCGCCAGCAAGATGGGCGCCGATTTCGTGACCGGCGTGCCGTGCATCTCTTTCAGCAGGTAGCTCTTCAGCCATTCGCCGATCTTGCCCGGTGTCACGGTCATGCCCAGCCCGGAGAAGTAAATGAGCACGCTGTCGATGCGCTTCAGACCCGTGACGCCGATCAGCCGCAGGTAGTACTCCCACTTCGCGAAGCGCAACGCATAGTTACCCATGGTCACGAGCAGGATCAGAGGCATCAGCTCCCAGCGAAACGTCTTCAAACTGGCGCCGACGTTTCGGAAATCGCCGTACGCGAGCAGCCCCGCGAACACGACGACCCCCAGCAGCATCGAAATCATCAGCCTGGACCGCAGCTTGGCGATGTTCATCGAAGGCAAGTGTACAGTCCGCCCGTTTCGGCACGCAGTTGGGGTAAACCACGATGCGCGCGTCGCAGGCGCGAACTGACCCGGCGCAGCCACGGCTGCAACGGCAGCACGTACGCCCGACGCAATGCGTCATCCGTAGAGCGCCCGAGCAGCTGATCGGCAGGCTGACGGCAAGCGGCGGGACGTGAACCGGCGAGCGCACCGGACCGCCGCGTTTGAGGCCGTGCAAGCCGCGTGCTAGATTCAAGCATCCCCAGGGTAGCCAAGTGGTTAAGGCAACGGTCTGTAAAACCGTGTACCGCAGGTTCGAATCCCGCCCCTGGGACCACTTTGTAGCATCGAAATCGGCGTTTTTCAGCGCCGATTTTGGCTTTCTGGGCGCAGTTGACAGCTACCGTGACAGCAACCTGCGAGGACGAATACGGACGACTCTCGGTTGAGCCTTCCCATCCGATTCAATTCTCCTCCAAGGGTGTGGTGGAACGTCGGACCTTCCGCATCTTCCGTCGGTATTTTGGGATAGTGATGATGTCTCACCAGCGCGCGGATGATTGGTTCCGCCGGAGCAAGTTCCCGTCGAGTGCGCACGCTGGCCTCGGATGGGGCGTCGAGTACTGGGACCCCGACCACACGCACTACGAAGGATGGCTCGAGCTACGTGATCACTGCGTCGCCCTCGGGCGCACCGAGACGAACGGACGCGACCTTACTCACCTACTCTCGCGGAACCGCCTGGATGACGTGCTTGCTGCTGCCGGGGGCGTCGAGCACGCAATCGGAGCACTTCGATCCGCGGTGGATGATCTGGGGAGATGGGTAGCCGAACACGACCTGCGCGCCGACGAGCATGCGCCTGTGAGACTCGCTCATGGCGCTGCATCCGAGGCGTGGTACGCGTTCGCGGATGTCATCACTTGGGCCAGAACGTTCGAGGAACGAATTGAACGGCAACACGTCCAGAAGGGATTCAGGAAACAGGGCCTGCTGCCAGCAATTATTCGGATTCGCGGCACTGATGCCGACGTACTGCAGGTCAGCTACGACATCCGCGAGTTTGATGATCTTATCGCGCACTCCCGTCATGTTGCTCGCCAAAAGGGGCGGCGTCGGCACGTCGGCGAAGTCCCAGCCGCTCAGTGGATCGCGCAGGCCACCGAGCATGTGGTTCGGCCCGATCTCTCTACCGTCCTTACAGCCATCGGTGTCGGTGTCGGCTTTCAGCGCATCGTATGGTAGACGTTCACTTCCGCGCCGTCCGAGAGGCCGTCGCGAGCGCGTATTGGACTTCCGCACCGTCGCCGCCGAGACTCCACATTGCATCGGCGATCTGTTTGCAGAGCGCCCAGTCTCCCTCGCGGGCGGCGGTGCGATAGCGGTCTTTCAGCGTGCGGACGAAGCGCGAAGTGCGGCGCGGAATGCGCCTCTCCTGTTCGTCCTGCCTGGGCGAAAGGGGTGGAGGCGCAGTCTAGCGCGAGCGCGAGACGATCTGGAAGGGAAGGGGCGCGGCGTCACTGGCAAGCGCAGCGCTACGACGGCTGTTCAACGGTATGGTCCGCGATGAACTCACTAAACACACGGCGCACGTCGTCGTCGGCGCTGGCGCTCGCCTGGTATACAAGCCAGGCGCCGAGCGCTGCTACCGTCGATGTGGCGATGATCATTGCGTAGCGTAAGCTATCGCCCTCGTTGATATCGAACTGCTGCTGGAATAGCTCGGAGAGTCCACCCACGATCACGGGAGCCGCGGCTGCGCCGCAGACCGCGAGCGCCAGGCCGAACGCCGCGAAGGACTGGCTGCGAATGCGTGGCGGTGAGCAGGTGGCGATGACGGGGATGAGACCCGCAGAACCGTAGGCGGCGAGGAACGCGCCACCAACGAGTAGGGCGAGCGAAATAGGTGCGATGGTGACGGCAAAACCTGCTGTCCACGTCACGAGCAACACGGCAACGGCGGCAGCGCTGACGCGTGTGAGGTACGAGAACCCACGCGAGACACCGCGGTCCGCGAATGGGCCACCGAACCATGTCCCGAGGAACCCGGCGAGCGCCAGCAACCCGAACGCCGCACTCGACTGAGCCGTCGAGAAGCCATACCGTCGCTCGAACAAGGTGGGGAACCAGTAGACAACGCCGATCAACGTGAAGCCGATCGCCGCGTTCGACAGAATGAGAAAGCGCAGTGTTCTAATCCGAGCGATCGCCGACAGGCTCTCAAAGAACCCTTGCCTGGACGACGGCTCGCGCAGGAACTCCGCGAGCAACGGGTTCTCGGCAACCGCTGCTGCCAGGTCCGACTCGCCGCGCCCAGGTTCGCGCAAGGTCAGCGCGTACAGCCCAAAGATCAGGCCGGGGATCGATGCGGCGGCGAACCCCCATCGCCACCCGGCAGCGGTAATGATTGCTCCTCCGACGATTGCTCCGACAATCTGGCCAAACGCATTCGCCGACCGCCAGTAGTTCATCACGCGGCCGCGGACGCTGACCGGATAATAGTCCGCAAGCAGGCTCAGGTGCGTCGGGCCGATCGTTCCCTGACCGACACCCAGCAGCGCCCGCGTGAAGAAGAGTTGCACGAACGAACGCGCTGAAGCCGCGAAGAGGCCCGCGCTTCCCCACACGATCGCGCCGATGACGAGGATATTGCGGCGGCTCCATCGGTCCGCCCAGTTCCCCGCTGGCAACGCGAGGATGCCCGTGATGAAGATCACCGCCAACGGCAGCAGCCCGATCGTCGCGTCGGACACGGCGAAGTGCTCGCGGATGTCATCGAGGCCGACGGCCAGCACGGCCCGGTCGAACTCGTCTACGGCGTTCAGGATGAACAGGACGACGAGCGGCCGCATACCGTAGTTTCGCAGCGATACGGGAGCCGTCGCCCGTCCGCGGATTGGTGGTGGCATGCCGGGCACCCCGGCGGCTTCTGACCCATCCATCGACGCACTGTATCCGGAACGCTGACCAATCGCTGGAACGCGCTTCACTCTCGGCCGCGCCTGACAAAACGAAGCGGCGTGGCACGATGGGGTGGGGTTGTTGCTGAAGGGTCCTACGTCGGGGCGATGCGTGGTGCGAGCAAGGTCGCTGTGCGCCACGAAGTTTGCAG
>CAYWOO010000064.1:0-4930 GCA_964458665.1 uncultured Dehalococcoidia bacterium | reverse complement strand
CAGATGGTCGGCGGATGATAGCGCGGGCCAGCGCCACACGCTGCCGCTGGCCGCCGGAGAGTTCGCGCGGATAGCGATGCAGCAATTCGCCAAGCTGCACCTGGGCCGCGGCATCGCGCACTGCCTGATCCAGTTCGGCCTGGGGCACTTTTCTCACCTTAAGCGGAAAGCCGATGTTCTCCGCCACAGTCTTGTGCGGATAGAGCGCGTAGGACTGGAACACCATCGAGATGTCGCGGTACTTCGGCAGGATGTTGGTCACATCCCTGTCGCCGATCAGTACACGGCCCTCGGTTGCGGTTTCGAGACCTGAGAGAATGCGCAGCGCCGTGGTCTTGCCGGAACCCGAGGCGCCGAGGAGAACCAGAAATTCACCAGGTTCAACCTGCAAGTCCAATTCTTCCAGCACGCGCACGGCGCCAAAGGATTTCTGGATCTTGTCGTATGAAACCGGAACCCCGATCTTGCCGCTTGCCATCTTCAATGCTCTCTATCCTTTGACTGCGCCAAGGAGAACGCCCCTGGCAATGAACCGCTGGAGAAAAATGGCCATGATGATCACCGGAATGATCATGACCACGATAATGGCGCACATTTCCCACCAGAGGATACCCTTTTCACCGGCGTTCTTGGCCGCCACCATGATGGGCATTGTCTGTACCTTGGAGGTGGCGAGGAACACGGCGAACAGGTATTCATTCCAGTTCAGAATAAGGGTGAGAAGTGTCGTGGCCGCGAGGCCCGGCCGTGTGAGCGGCAGCACGATGTCCCAGAAGATTCCGAACCGCGTGGCCCCGTCGAGCTGGGCTGACTCCTCAAGTTCGATCGGCACATTGGCGAAGAAATCATGCATCAGCCACACCACGATGGGCAAGTTGGCCACCGCATAGACCGCTATGAGCGCCAGGTGGGTATCAAGCAGACCCACGGCCTGGAACATCACGTAGACCGGAATGACCACCACGATGGGCGGCAGGATGCGCTGGGAGATAATCCAGAACAGGATGTCGCCATTGCCCAGGGTACGGGTGAAATGCTTGCCGAAGGCGCGGGCGAGGAAAAAGAACAGGGCAAGGGCTACGGCGCTGGAGGCCCACCAGGGAACGCCAGCATAGGTGGTGGTGGCGATGACTAGCAAGGTCAGCGCCACGAATATCATGATATTGCCAAACTTGGGCTTGTATTGCACGCGGGCCAGCGCATAGGCTGCCATGGAGCCGAAGGTGATGCAGACGGCAGTCGCGGCGACGCTGACCACGATGGAATTGGTGAAGGCCAGTAAGACCTTACAGATCTGGGGCTCCATCGGCTGGAGGGTCACCACGGGCGATACGATGAATACAAAGAAATTGTGGACCAGGAGGCCGAGTTGCCGAACCACCGAGAGCACGTCACAGAAAGGGTCGGTGTTGAATTGAGCGCGCCAGGCATTGAGGTTTGGCTGAAAATCCACAAACGGAATGTAGAAAGGCCCCCGGTCCACCGCGGCTACATCCTTGAAGGATGTGATGATCACCCAATAAATTGGAAAGAGAACGAAGAGCGACCAGAGGGCGAGCAGCAGATGCGCCACCACATTCGCGGCCAGCGACATCTTGCCAACTGCAGGCGGCTCAAACAGGCGTTCCATGAGACTGCGATTGGCTTTTTCAAACTTGAACGAAGCTTCGCTCATGTGTGCGCCTTCCGAAGTTGGCCGAGCACCACGTAGTTGAAGAAGGAGGCGCAGACAACGACAGTGAGAATGAGCAGGAGATAGGCAACTGCCGCCGACGTGCCCATATCATTGGAACGCCAGATGTACATGGAGTGGAGACTCATGGATTCAGTCGAAGTACCGGGTCCCCCACCAGTCATGATATTGGGCAGATCGACAATCTTGAAAGCTTCGATCATGCGAATGAGGAGTACCGTCACGGCGACAGGAACGATCTGCGGCCAGGCGATCTCCCGGAAGATCTGGACGCTCGAGGCGCCGTCCACCTGGGCTGCCTCCACGTGGTCCCGCGGCACGTTTTCGAGGGCTGCCAGCATGCAAATGAAGATAAAGGGAATCCATTGCCACGAGTCGCAGATCATCATGACGAAGCGCGCCGACCACGCGTCAGCCGACCAGACCCAGTCTCCAATCCCGAGAAGTCCAAACAAGGGCAACAAAGGGCCTTTAGTGGAATCAGCAACCATCCGCATGGCAAATCCCACGCCCAGTGGCGTGACCATCAGTGGAATGAAAAAAACCACCCGGAAAAAGTTCTTTCCTGAAATAGGCTGCGCGCAGAGGAAGGCAAGGCCGGTTCCAATAACAAACTGAAGCCCACAGCCGATGGAGACATAGAACAGGGTGGTCAGCAGCGTGCCAATGGGATCTCCTGACAGCAAGGTGGCGCCCATGATCCAGGCAACAAAGATGGCCAAGGCAGCGGAAATCAGGCGGCCGGTCATACCGATCCAGGTCGCAATCCGCAGGGATCTGTAGAGCCACCAGAGAACAGCGGCGGACACAACTGCAAAGAACACTGTGCCAACGACACCCATGCCCTCGATCTTGCCGAGGAAATGCACCTGGTCATTGCCGAAGAGCTGCTTATAAAAATTATTGAACCCGACAAAGCGGAATTGTAGCCCATCGGCCGTGAATCTCACGCGGCTCAGCGCAAATACGATGGAATAGAAAGTTGGGAAGATCGCGAAGATCAGGATGAGCGTGACTGCTGGTGCAATGAAAAAAGTTCGCGAATGGCGGTCAAACCACTCACCCCAACTCTCCTCCAGAGAGGTGCCAGCCGGGGAAGGCCCCGGCTGGGCAATGACGTCAGTGCGTGACATCGGTCAGGTTTCAGTTACCTGTGCCGAGCGCCAAGCCCTGGAATTTGATCTGGGACTCACGGCCGAAGTCTTCGGTCACTTCTTCCCAGCCGGCTTCAATGTTCTTCACGGCTTCGTCCACCGTGATTTCGCCAGCAATATAGCGAGCAATCTCGGTGTCAAGGACGACGCCAGTATATTTGGCAGCTCCGGGGATTTTCATGTCCGAAGCCATGTTGAGGTTGTTCAGGGCACCGTTGATGGCGCCCAGATAGTTCTCGGCCAGCTCCTTCGGCATGCCGGCCTTCACCCAGAGGTCAGTGCTGGCGAGCTGCGACAGGCGATACGGGTTGTAGCCCGTGGGACCGAGCGTCACGTCGACGCCCGATTGCGCCGACTGGTTCATGTAGGAGAGGAAGGCATAGGCCGCATCCTTTTTCTTCTGGTCGATCTTGGCATTGATCGCGCCGGCCCAGCCGCCGAAAGCCGCAAACGGCGCATAGTTGATGCCGTCAACAGAATATGGCGCATTCTCTTTCGTCACCGGCACAAGTTTGCCGGTGGCACGGTCCAGCACTTCCTTCGAACCGACCGCGCCGACGGCATAGAGCAAGCCCTTAACAGCGGTGGCATCAGGATCGAGCTGCAGCGTGCCGGGATCTCCCCACTCAATGAGCAAGCCACAACGGCCTGCTTTGAACACGGGGCGTGTCTCCGTGACATCCATGTTTATCTCTTCCGGCGGACCGTACTTGCCGGTTTCCTTGTAGATCTCCAAGGCCTTCTTCCAGGCATCGTTGTTCACCACCGGCTTCATCGTTGCGCCGTCAAAGTGGAAGCCCTGGGCAGTGCCCATGGTCTGCACGAAGGGCGCGGCGATGGTCTGGACGGCAAAGTAGCCTTGCTTATTGCGCTTCTTGAAGATGCAGGAACCGTAATCAGGCTGGCCGTCCCCGTTCATGTCCTAGCCGTGGATCTTGGACGCCACGTCTAAATATTCTTCCCATGTCTTGGGCGGAGCGAGGCCGGCTTTCTCCAGCACGTCCTTGCGGTAATAGACCATCTGGAAGTCACCATCGACCATCAGCAGTTTGGTCTTGCCGCCGACCTTCTGGCCGAACTCGCGGAAATAGGGCGCGATATCGGCCAGGTCGATCTTTGTGTCCTTGGCGATATAGGGGTCCAGGTCCTCCAGGAGCCCGGCGGCGTCAAGTTCCACGCCCCAGCCTGCCGCAAAAACGGCCATATCGATGGAGTTTGTTCCAGTAGACCAATCGTTCTGGACTTTCGGGAAAATTTCCTCGAACGGAACTTCCGTCACCACGATCTTGCCGCCAGTGGCTGCTTCAAAATCCTTGCCACGCTCGATCAGGGGGCCGGCGATGACGTAGCCAGGGCGTGTCAAAATATTCACGGTCACGCCGTCGAACTCGCCGGCGAAGGCAATCGCGTCGAGCCCGCAAACGGCAACACTTGCCGTCAACGCGCCTATCATCAGTTTCTTCAATGACATTGTATTCCTCCCATATTCACGGCCCGTTTTGGGTCCGTTTCCTCTAGTTAAATTATCAATTTGAACGTCTGTCAATAAATCATTCCAAATGATTTATAATTTTCAAGCAATTCTGTAAAACTTTGCGGCGGTGCCGCCAAAAACCTCCTTTCTTTCATTGGGGTTTGTTACATAGGCTTCAGCGGCCTGACGCCAGGAGGCGTAAGAGCCGTTGAGTTCAACAACGGGCCAATCGGAGCCCCACATCACGCGGGACGGCCCGAAGCAATCGATGATGTGTTCGGCGTAGGGGCGTAGCGTTTCCGTGGTCCATCCCTTTTTTGCTTCAGATGGCAGCCCGGAGAGCTTGCAAAAGACATTGGTTTCGCGGGCGATGGTTTTCATGCCGCGGGCCCAGTCATTGAATGCGTCCTCGCGGATCACAGGCTTCATGCAGTGGTCAATGACAATGCGGGCGGTGGAATAGCGGTTGAACAGTTTCAGAAAATTATCGAGATGAATTGGAAAACCCAGCGCATCGAAGGTAAGATCAAGCTCGATGAGGGCCTGAAAACCCCACTGTACATCGGCGCGGTGCATCCAGTCCACATCAGGAATGTCCTGTATCATCGG
>CAYWOO010000063.1:0-19915 GCA_964458665.1 uncultured Dehalococcoidia bacterium | reverse complement strand
CGCGACGTCCGGCCGCACGAGCTGCATCGTGTCGTAGATCGCCAGCCCGGCCGTGATCGACCCGCCGGGCGAGTGGACGTACATGTTGATGTCCTTCTCCGGATCCTCGCGCTCAAGGTAGAGCAGCTGCGCCGTAATCACGTTCGCGACCTGATCGTCGATCGGCGCGCCGAGGAAAATGATGCGCTCGCGGAGGAGGAGCGAGTAAATGTCGAGCGACCGCTCGCCGCGCGCGCTGGTCTCGATGACGGATGGGATGAGCATGGTGTTCGGTCTCCTGTCGTCGGTCGTCGGTCGTCAGGGGCAGATAGCGGCCAGCGACCTGGAGCGACAAGCCCCTCTCCCCGGCCTTCGGCCGACCCTCTCCCACTGGGGGAGAGAGTGCGTGACCCGGGAGATTTGGCGTGGCTTTCGGTCATTGTTGGCGCATCGAACGCCGGCCATGCACGCGCTCGGGGCCGGCAGACGCTGCTGGCCCTCCCACTGCGCCGCCTCGTTGCGGCTGGTGACGCCGAGTTTGCTGAGGATCTCGGACACGTGGAACTTGACGCCATCGACGCTGATGCCGAGGCGCAGTGCGATCTGCCCGTTCGAAAGCCCTTCACGCAGAAGTGCGAGCACTTCCCACTGGCGCGGCGTCAGCACATCGGGATACGGGGGCCGGCCACGTCGGTTCATGGATCGATCTTACGACAGGACGGGGCCGAATTGCACTACTCCTGGCGGTCGAAGCTGCGCGCGATCCCCTCGCGTGGATAACCGCAATCGGAAACTGCGGTCGACGCCAGGCAGCAGCGTGTGCACTGCTGGCGGACAGGTCTGAAGACCTGTCCCTACAATGGAGTCCCTACGATAGAGCCATCCTGCGCCGATGCTATGTCGTGCCGCGCAGGCCGAGCGTGTCCGCGTTCGCCCGCAGGGCTTCGATCACGTCGCCGACGAACGCGTCCAGCTCCACGCCGAGCTGGGCGGCGCCGTTGATGATGTCGTCGCGGTTGACCTGACGGGCGAAGGCTTTGTCTCTCATCTTCTTGCGGACGGATGCGGGTTCGACCTCGAATACGCTCTTGTTCGGGCGGACGAGGGCGACGGCGGTGACGAAACCGGTGAGTTCGTCGGCAGCGAAGAGCGTCTTCGCCATCAGGGTCTCGCGGGCGACGCCGGTGTAGTCGGCGTGGCCCATGATCGCGGTGCGGATGTCTTCGGGGCAGCCGCGCTCGATGAGGATCCTGTTGCCTTCGTACGGATGGCCTTCCATGGTCGGCCAACGCTCGTAGTCGAAATCGTGCAGCAGGCCGGTGACGCCCCACTTGTCTTCGTCCTCGCCGTGCCGGCGCGCGAAGTGCTGCATGACGGTCTCGACGGCGAGGCCGTGTTTGCGGAGGCCCTCCGTCTCGGTGTACTCGCAGAGGAGCGCCCAGGCGGTTTCGCGATCCATGTGATGCCTCCGTTGCCACGCGGGCTGCTGCGCATTCACGAGCACCGCGCTACGAAGCGCGATGGTGCGAACCGACGCTCGCCTCCCGCCTCGTGACACACTGCCGATATCATACGGCCGTGGTGTACTACGAGCAGCAACGGCCCGACGACCGCGAGGAGCCGCCCGGCTGCATGGATGTGTTCGTGATCACGCGGGCGGTGTTAGGCGTGCTCCTGTGGCCGGTCATCGTGATGTTCGTCGTGATCTTCGACCTCGCCATCACGTTCTATCTGTACGCGACGCGGCCGCTGCTGGCGCTGATTCCCATCGCGATCACGGCGGCGGCGATCTGGGGGTTTACGCTCTGGGAGCGGCACCACTATCGGCTTCGGGACGAGTGAGCGCGTGCCGTGCGATTCGGCTTCGCTTCGGGGACCGCGCGGGCTGGAACGCCCGCGCCACGATGGTCGAACGCACCGCAACCGCAGCACTCGCGGGCGCAGCGGTTCCGAGCGCCATCCAATCCTTTCATTCCCTCATTCGCCGGTGCACTGTGCGCGCACGCGATCGTCGCCTCCGGGCCGAAGGCGGTAGCTAGCGTCGGTCCGGCTCTACCGGACGCAGAGCCGGGGACGGCTATGCCACCACGTCCCGACTCACTCGGCCGTCCGCGAGCATGAACATCGAGCGACTATACGGACCGTCATTTGGCGACGGTGTGCTTCTCAGTGCGATTCAGGGGACGAGCGCGAGCGCGCGTAAGGCAGGTACGAGTTCGGCCAGCGTGCTGACGCGCGCGTGCGGCTGCTCACCCTCGCACGACAGGTCGCCGATCTGGACCATCCACATGCCGGCGCGGCGGGCGCCTTGCACGTCGAGCACCGGCTGGTCGCCGACGAACACGGCTTCGTCCGGCGTCAGCCCGAGTTCGTCGAGGGCGTGGGCAAAGATGGCCGGAGACGGCTTCGAGAGTTCGACTTCGTCGCTGAACACGGTCGCGTCGAAATGCCGGCCGAGGCCCATGTCGGCGAGCAGGCGCGCCAGGACGACGCCGGGCGTGATGCCGGCGTTCGAGATGAGGCCGACCTGCAATCCGAGCGCTTTCAGCGACGCGAGCACGTCCACGGCGCCCGGCAGCATCGGCGGCCGGTGGGTGAGCGCGGTTGTCAGAAGCGCTTCGTCGAGCCGCAGCCACGCGTCGTCGCTGAGGCGCTCGCCGAGCGACCCGTCGAGGTGACGCAGGTAGAGCACGGTGCGGCCGCGCATCGAGATGTCGCGCTCGGTCTCGTGAATGCGCGCCAGTTCCGTACCTGCCGCCAGAAACGCCGCCTCGATATCGGCGGCCTCATACGCGTGACCTAGCTCGGCGAGCGTCTCCTTCGCGGAGCGTAACCGGAGCTGGCTGCGCTGTTCGCTGATCTCGGGGTCGTCGTAGATGAGGGTGTTCCACAGGTCGAAGAGAACGGCGCGGATCATGTCGTCTCCATACTCAGGGTTCATGGCAACAGCCGGAACGCGAAGAACGCCGGTACAAGACCGGCGTTCGTGGGCTGCTGTCTTGTTTCGCTAGCTGACGGCGGCGGTGATGCCGTGACCGCAATGAGCGCAGAATTTCGCGCCCATTGTGTTCTTGCCACCGCAATCGCTGCAAAAGACTGTGTCGGATGCGGGTGCGCTCGAAGCGGGCGCCGGAGTGGCCGATATGGAAGCCGGGGCTGTCATGGGCGTGGCAGCAGTCGACTCCATCGACCCTGTTGCGGCGACGCTCTGCATGGTTGTATCGGGGGTCGCCTCTTCGTCCCGCGTAGCCTTGCGGAATTCGCGAATGCCTCTGCCGACAGCGCCGCCCACGTCGGGCAGCCGCCCCACGCCGAACACGAGCACAACGATGAAGGCGATAATCGCCAGTTCCGGCAGACCTAGCGGCCCGATTCCAGCAAGCAGTTGCATAGTTCAGATCCCCCCTCGGGATGCTCCCCAGCGTATCACCGGGTTACGACGGCCAGCAAGCGCTGCGTACAGGCGCACGTCCAGCTTACTCGCCCGGCCGCGCGTCCAGCTTCACGTCGAGCTTCCTGAGATCGCTGCCGCGGTAGAACTCGATGGGCACGGTATCGCCCGCTCGCCGCTTTGCGAGGATGGCGAGGAGCGCACCGTTGTTCCCTACGTCCTCGCCATCGACCTTGACGATGACATCGTTCTGGCGAAAGCCGGCCGACTCCGCCGGCGTCCCGCTTCCCACCACCGTGACTGCGATGCCCCTATCGACGGGCAAGTTGAAGTTCCTGGCGATACTCGCCGTCACATCGACTGTGCCCACGCCCAGATACGCGCGGTCGATCTTGCCATGCTCGATCAGATCACGCACCGCCGGTTGCACCAAGGCCACGGAGATCGAGAACCCGATGCTCTGTGCGCCTTTGATGATCGCCGTGTTGATGCCGATGATGTCGCCGCGGGCGTCCACCAGCGGCCCGCCAGAGTTGCCAGGGTTGATGCCCGCATCGGTCTGGATCGCGTCGTTGATGGTGTACGGCTGTTCGTCGATTGTGCGGCCTTTGGCGCTGAGGACGCCGCGCGTCACCGTCGGGCCGCCCTTCAGGTCGAGCGCGAAGCCGATGGCGACTACGTCCTGTCCGACGTGGAGGCTCTCCGCATCGGCGAACGACGCCGGCACGAGGTTGTCGGCATCGATCTTCAGCACGGCGAGATCGGTCGCCTGGTCGCGTCCGACGATTGTCGCTGACGCCGTACGCTGGTCGGCGAGCGTGACCGTGATGCGATCAGCCGGGCGGTTGCCGTTGCCCACCGTTACCACGTGGTTGTTCGTCACGATGTGGCCGGCGGCATCGATGATGACGCCCGTACCGACGCCGCCGCCGGGAGTCGTGCGGCCGAAGATGTCCAGCGTGGCGCCCTCGGTCTGCACGCGCACGATCGACGGCGCCAGCCTGTCGACGATTTCCGGGGTGGTGAGGCCGCCTTCGCGCCGGATCGCGGGCCCACCGTCGCCGGCCGCTTGCGTGGAGACGCGCGTTTCGGCGGCAGATGGGCTCCTGCCCGCGGCAGGCGACAGCGCGGTCTTCGATGAGCTGCCACCGGAGCAAGCGACGCCAACGCCGAGCAGCAAGCAGAGAACCAACAGTAACGCGGGGCGCATACTCAAAATCAGCGAACTATCCCCGATCAAGCGCGCGAAATGGTGGGCCGCGGCGCCTTTATCTGAGCTAGGCCCATCGGCCCCAGCCCGGCCGCACGCGGGCCCACACTGATCTTCGCCACGCGTCGATTCTGGCACACGGGGGAACCCCCTACAACCGCTGGGGCGCGCGTACGGGCGTTTCTTCACGGCTTCGGCACACTCGTGCCCGTGATACACTCGAAGCATCGTCCGTATAGCGAAGGAGTCGCCGCGTGCCTACCCTCATCGTCATCCTGATCATCGTGGCCGTGGTCGTGGTGCTCGGCTTCCTGCTGGTGGGCATCTATAACGGCCTTGTACAGGGCCGGTTGCAGGTGAAAGAGGCGTACTCCGGCATCGACGTCCAACTCAAGCGGCGCGCGTCGTTGATTCCGAACCTGGTCGAGACGGTCAAGGGGTATGCGGCACACGAGAAAGACGTTCTGGAGAACGTGACGCGCGCGCGGGCGATGCTGCAGCAGGCGGGCACGCCAGGCCAGGCGGCCGAAGCCAACAACATGCTGACGTCGACGCTTCGGTCGCTGTTCGCGGTTGCGGAGAACTACCCCGACCTCAAGGCAAACCAGAACTTCCTGGAGCTACAGCGCGAATTGTCCGACGTCGAAGAGAAGATCGCGTACGCACGGCAGTTCTACAACAGCAACGTACTGAGCTACAATGCAAAGACCGCCACGTTCCCCAGCGTCATCTTCGCCGGCATGTTCGGCTTCAAGGCCGAGGAGTTCTTCGAGGCGGAAGAGGAAGCGCGGCAAGAGGTGAAGGTCAGCTTCGCGCCGCCGGTTGCTCCACCTCCCGCGACGCCTACGGCGAGCACGTAGGCCGCGATGAGCGACACGGGCGCGCTCGACGGGGGCATGCATGCTCCCGTCCTCATTTACGATCGCATCAACGCTAACAAGCGTCAGACGTGGCTGATGATGCTCGCGTTCGTCGTCGTGCTCGGCGGCTTCGCGACGATTGTGGCGCTCGCCATTGGTCTGCCCTGGCAGGCGTCGCCGTTCGTCATCGCGGCGATCGGCGTGTATGTGCTGTTCAGCTACTACGCCAGCGCCGGCATCGCGCTTGCTGTGAGCAGTGCGCGCGAGGTGACGAAAGCGGATGAGCCGGAGTACTACCGCATCGTAGAGAACCTCTGCATTGGCTCCGGGCTACCAATGCCGAAGGTATATGTCATCGAGGACGGCGCACCGAACGCCTTCGCCACCGGCCGCGATCCAAAACACGCGGCGGTCACCGTGACCCGCGGGCTGCTGGACAAGCTCGACAAGGCGGAACTGGAAGGCGTCATCGCACACGAGATGTCGCACATCGGCAACTACGACATCCGTATCATGACGATCACGGTGGTACTCGTCGGGCTGGTGGCGCTGCTGGCCGACTTTTTCATGCGCTGGACGTGGTTCGGAAGCGGCAGCCGGAAGAATAACAGCGATCGCGGTGGCAACCTCCAGTTGATCCTGCTCGTGGTTGCCATCCTGTTCGCGATTCTTGCGCCCATCGCGGCACAGGTGATCCATCTGGCCATCTCACGCCGGCGCGAGTATCTCGCCGACGCGTCCGGCGCGCTGCTGTGCCGCAATCCCGACGCGCTGGCCCGCGCATTGGAGAAGATCTCAGCGGATCCGGACCCGTTGGAAGAGGCGAACAAGGCGACGGCGCACCTGTATTTCGCCAACCCGCTCCATGACCACACGTCCCGTCTGAATGGGCTCTTTAACACGCATCCGCCAGTCGAGGAGCGTATCCGGCTGCTGCGGGCGATGTGAGGGCGACGGCCGGCACCACCTCGCGGTCCGAACCATGGGTCAAGCTCCGATTGGGTTGCCGGTCCGAATGTGCTTTAATACTGCGGTTGTCAGAAAGGTGCGTCCGTGAATTTCGAAGACTATATCTACATCGCGCAGATTCTGGTGTCGATCCTGCTCAGCGTGGTGATCCTGCTCCAGGCGAAGGGCTCCGGCATCGGCTCCGCGCTCGGCGGAGGCACAAGCGGCAGTTTTCGGACGCGGCGCGGCGTCGAGAAGACGTTGTTTCAACTGACGATCGTGATTGCGATCCTCTTCCTTATCGTCGCCGCGTGGGGTGTGCGCGCCAAACTCGCCTGATTCGGCGCGAGCTTTTCGCAGAGGGCCGCTGAGGTGCCGCTCACCCAAACCCGATGGCCCTTTTTCGCGGCTCTAGTGATCGGCGGTCTCGCGATCGCCGTCTTCTGCTACGCGATCTTGGCGAATCCCCGAGGCGAGGCCGTGCCGGCAAGCGGCGGCCATTACGTTGAGGGCGTGTTGCGGGCGCCCGAACGGATCAACCCGCTCTTCGCCGGAACCAACCAGACAGACGCCGATGTGGCGGCGCTCGTGTTCAGCGGGCTGGTGCGGCTGCGCCCGGATGGGACTCCTGAGCCCGACCTCGCCGAGCGATGGGAGGTGAGCAACAACGGACAGAACTACGTCTTCCATCTCCGCGACGGCGTCGAGTGGCATGACGGCACGCCGTTCGACGCTGAGGATGTCTTATTCACGTTCCGCGCGATCGCCGACCCCGGGTTCAAGGGAGACGCGGTGCTCTCCCACCTCATGCAAGGGGTGGTGATCAGCGCGCGCGACCCGCTCACGGTCGAGTTCAAGCTGGAGCAGACGTACGCGCCGTTCCTGACATATCTGTCGGTCGGCATCTTGCCGCGTCACCTGCTCCAGGGCCTCGAACCGAACCAGCTCTTCAACGCGCCGTTCAACGCGCGGCCCGTTGGCACTGGACCGTACATGTTCGCGGGCCAGACCAGCGACGGCATCGAACTGGCGTCGAACCCGACCTACTATCTGGGGCCACCGCTCATCTCGACACTCGAGTTTCGTGTCTACTCCGACGCGACATCGCTTGCCGCGGCGCTGCGCGCCCACAGTGTCGACGGCGTCCTGTTCCGGGCGGATGCCCAACCTGCATTGGCGGAGATCGTGAGGGGCGACCAGGGGATTGCGCCTCACCAGTTGACGGCGACTTCCTACTTCACGATCTATCTGGACGCGCGTGCCGCGCAGTTCCTACAGACAAACGTCCGCCGGGCCCTCATGCAGGCGATCAACGTGCAATCGCTGATCGATGACGTAGCGGATGGCGCCGGTGTGGCCGCGGGTGTGGGCATTCCGAGCCAATCATGGGCGCATACGGATGTCACACTGCCCGCGTTCGACCCCGGCGCGGCGGCGCGTTCCCTCGAACTGGCGGGGTGGTCCCGGGGGCGCGACGGCATCCGCAGGACGGATGCGGCGCGCCTGTCGTTCACGCTGTCGACGACGAACGATCCTCAGCGCATCGCACTGGCGGAGAGCATCGCCGGCCAATGGCGGGCCATCGGCGCCGAGGTGCAGGTGCAGCCGCTCGATGCGGGCTCGTACATCGACGATGTGCTCTTGCCGCGAAACTTCCAGGCCGCGCTCGTGGCTGTGGATCCCGGGCCCGATCCGGATCCCTACCCGTTCTGGCACAGTAGCCAGATCGCGCCGCCCGGGCGCAACCTGGCGGATCACATCGATCAGCGGATCGACGATGTGCTACAGCGCGGCCGCCAGACCACCGACCCGGCACGCCGCAAAGACCTGTACGAACTGTTCGCGGGGTATCTGATTCCGGCGATGCCGGCGATCCCGCTGTTTGCCCCGACGTCCACGTACGCGCAGAGTTCGCGGACACACGGCTTCAGCGAGACGCTGCTCTTCACGCCGGCCGCGCGCTTTGCAAACGTCCATCAGTGGTATATCGCGACAAGAGTGGAGTAAGGCGCGCCCAATAAGCTCCCAGCGCTTCACGTTCCGCGGGGCTGTCGCCGCCATCGATGCTGGACCGCTGCGAGCGGGCAGGATTTTGTTCCTGCGTTTAGCCGTCGAGGCCCGACGGGGCCGAAGTATTCCGCTCGGAGACGGCTTGACCCTTCGCCTGGAGCTTCATAGCCAGCTCGGTGTACTGGCTTTCGTCCTCGCCCAGCAAGCGGAGCCACTCCCGCGCCAACTTTGCAGGCTCAAGGCGGTCAACGGGATTCGTCGCAGGAGTGGCGTTCAATTGATGCATCCAGATCCGCGGCGACGGTGGTGCGGCGCTCGACCAGGCGGCTGCTTCGTCATAGACGGCGTACACATCCCAGGTCGTCACGGGAAGTCCGATGAAGGACGACCAGGCGTCCGCGGCCGCCTTGTCGGCATCGAACCAGCACCGCACTCGCCGATCGGTGATAACATCTTGCTCGATCCTGGCGGTGTCCACGCTGTCGCCCGGAAGCATGGGCACCCAGATGATGAAGCCAGTAAGGTTGTTGTCGGGGAACTCCTCGAACAGCGCCCGGACGATGCCTTGTCCGTAGCGACACCTTTCTCAGGTTGGGGAGAGAAAGGCGATAACGCGGACGCAGCCCTTCGTATCGTTGAACCGCGCCCGGACCTCTTCGATAATCGTCGTTCTCATGTTCGCTCCTCAGTCCTTGGACCCGGCCGCCGAACCGACTTCGTCAGTCGCGCGGGCGGGTTGGCCGCGGCGCCCCGCGGTCAGAACGAAGGCGCCCAGTGCAAGAGCGATCATCAATGCCGCGATGCCCCACGCGAGCAGCACGCCGTCTTCTGCGATGCCGCCCGCCACAGTCACCAACACGGAGAAGCCAACGATCGCACCGATACCCGGCAGAACGCACGCGAGACACACCACGCTCATGGCCAGTGCCGCGAATGCTCCGGTGAGGGCACCGCGCGTGGTGCGTGTCCCTTGAGTCATGCTCGGCTCCTCGTAGATGTCGTGGTGGGCGGCCAGAATCCTGGCGCGCCGACTTCTCAACCGGGACCGCATGGTCTCTCGCCCGCCAAGGCATGATCGATGGCCCGTTCAATCCACATCGTCTCAGGTTGGCCGCGTAGCCCTTCTGAGGTGGCGTACACGCGACAGCTCAACGCGTAGCTGCCCAGATCTCGAAAGTCCGGCTCGACGTCCCGCCCGTCGACTCGGATCGTTGGCGATCCCGGAAACCTCGCATCGAGGGCGGTCACCTCATCGACCCGGATGGACTCGATGAGCGCGCTGTCCAGCCCCCGCGATGCGAGCACCTGCTCGACGATGGCGCGGGCGCGTCCATGATTGGGGCAGCCGTCAAACCAAAGCAACTCGATCTGCGTGGCCGGACCTCCTACAATTCCACGGTAAGGGTTGGAGTTACTCCAAGGTCAAGGTCGTGAACATCAGCGACGCGTCGAAGGCGAGCGGGCTCCCCGCGGATACGATCCGGTACTACGAGCGCCGCGGCGTTGTCCGCGATCCCGGCCGGGGCGCGAACGGCTATCGGGACTATACGGAGCGGCACGTGGGTGCCCTGCGCTTCGCGAAAGGTCTGAAGGATCTTGGGGTCCCGCTGTCCGAAGTCGCGGTCATGGTAAAGCTCGCCCACGACGGAACGTGCGGCGATCTGCGAAGCGCCATTCTCGCCTCGGTGAAAGAGACGGCTCACCAACTCGATGAGCGTCTTAGGACCCTGCGCTATACGAGTCGGGAGCTGGCAGCGCTCCGCGAAGGCCTCACGAAGATGGGTCCCAGACGATCTTCCATCCCCGGCGTCATGCCGTGTGAGTGCGTGGACTTGGTGGCTCGCGCGAGACGTCGTCCATAGCAGCTCTCACGCTCGCGACCAACGGCGCCGACGTCCGCGAGAGCTTGCCGTACACCGGCCAAGAGCGCAGCGCGCGACATCGGCAGCCGATCCGCACGAGCCCATTTGACACGCGCGCTAGGCAGCAAGCCTAGACGCGCTGCTTGAGCGTCAGCCCGACGACATCGAGCGCGCTCTGATCGACGGGCGAGGGTGCGCCGGTCATCAGGTCCGTGGCGCTCTTGGTTTTCGGGAAGGCGATCACTTCCCGGATGTCGCTCTCCTGGGCGAAGAGAGCGACCGTGCGGTCGATGCCCGGCGCAAATCCGCCATGCGGCGGCGCGCCGTACTCGAACGCATCCAGCATGTGGCCGAACTTCTCGCGCGCCTCAGCCTCGGTGATGCCGAGCAGCTTGAGCACGCGCTCCTGGACGCCGCGCTGATGGATCCGGATGCTGCCGCTGCCGATCTCCCAGCCGTTGCAGGTGATGTCGTACGCGTTGCTGCGGGCCGCTCCGGGGTCGGACTCCAGGATGCCGAGATCCTCCTGCATGCACGACGTGAAGAGGTGGTGCTTGGCACTCCAGCGTTCGCTGTCCTCGTCCCACTCGAACATCGGGAAGTCGACGACGAAGGCGAAGCCGAGCGTGTTGCGGTCAATCAGGTCCAGCTTCGCCGCGACGCTGCGGCGCAGCGCATCGAGCGCCGGCTTGACGCGAGCCTCCGAGCCCGGGTCGAGCGAGCGAAGGCCGCCCTGGCCCGCGACCATCAGCAGCAAGTCGCCTGCCGCGGCGCCGGCCAGGCGGCCGAGCGAGCGCACCATCTCGATGCCGAGAAACTTGAGCGCAGGAGCCTTCACGTTCTCCTCGGTCGCGGTATCCGGCGCCGTGCTGAAGGCGATGGTGACGAGGCCCTTCGCCCCAAGCTGCTTCGCGGTCTCGGTGAGTGCGTCGATCTCCTTGCGCGAGAACTCCGCACCGCCGGGCACGCAGATGCCCTCGACGCTGCCGCCGCTGTCGACGGCGCTCTTGAAGACAACGAACTCGGTACCACGGACGGCGTTCGTGAAATCGAAGAGTTCAAGCCCGAAGCGCAGGTCGGGCTTGTCGGTGCCGAAGCGGCGCATCGACTCGGCGTACGTGATGCGCGGCCACGGCTGGGGTACGTTCAGATCGGGTCGCACGGCGGCTGCGATGCCGTTGTACAGCTGCTCCATAAGGTCGAGGATGTCGTTCTGCTCGACGAAGCTCATTTCGAGATCGAGCTGCGTGAACTCCGGCTGGCGATCCGCGCGCAGGTCCTCGTCACGATAGCAGCGGGCGATCTGGAAATACCGCTCGAAGCCGGCGACCATCAGTAGCTGCTTGAACTGCTGCGGCGACTGCGGGAGCGCGTAGAAGTTGCCGGGATGCACGCGGCTGGGCACGAGGTAGTCGCGCGCGCCTTCAGGCGTAGGATTTGCCAGCACGGGCGTCTCGATTTCGATGAAGTCGCGGTCGGTGAGAAAGTCGCGGATGTACTTCACGACGCTGGCGCGGATCACCATGTTGTTGTGCATGCGCTCGCGGCGCAGGTCGAGGTAGCGGTACTTGAGGCGGAGTTGCTCGTCCACATCCGACTCTTCGTTGATGTAGAACGGCGGCGTCTTTGCCGTGTTCAAGATCTCGGCGGCCGTTGCGCGCAGCTCGATCTCGCCGGTCGGCATCTTCGGGTTCTCGGTACCGGCGCGGCGGCGCTGCACCTTGCCGGTAACGCGCAGCACATATTCACCGCGCGCTTCGCTGGCGACGGCATGCGCGGCGGCTTCCTCGGGCGCAAAGACGACCTGCATGATGCCGCGGCTATCCCGCAGATCGACGAAGATGAGGCCGCCATGATCCCGCCGCCGGTGTACCCAGCCGGCCAGAACCACGCCCTTGCCCTCGTCGGATGCGCGAAGGTCGCCGCAATAGTCGGTCTTGTACATATCCGCTCCTGCCGTTGGCGTTGGATGCCGCATTGTAGCGGGGGTGGACGGAGGTGAGAAGCGGACGCTGAAAGCGGACGCTGAAAGCGGAAAGCGGGAGGCGGGAACCTCCATACCGCCGCTGACGTCATACTGGCACAGGAGGCATGACCGATGAGCGTCTATTTCGTCGCGGTCGCGTTAGCCGCAGCAGTCGTCATCACGGCATGCGGCGACAATGCTGCGACACCGACGGCCACGGCGTCGAAGCCGACGGCGACCGCTTCAACATCCGAAGGGACGCCGAGGGCAACACCTGAGCACGCTACAGCGACGCCCATCCATGCCACCGCCACGCCTCTCCCTGCCGCGACGATCGCGCCCGCTGACGAGTCGGGCATCGAAGGAGTTGTGACCATCGGGCCGACGTGCCCGGTTCAGCGGATCGAAAGTCCCTGCCCCGATCGCCCGTATCCGGCCGATATCGTCGTGTTGGATAAGGCGGGAAATCGGGTTGCAGGCGTCGCCTCGGGAGCGGATGGCCGCTTTCGCGTGCTGCTTCCGCCAGGCACGTACACGCTCATCCCGCAGCACAAGGGCACGCCGCCAACCGCTGTGGAGCAGACCATCGCCGTCGTCGCCGGACGGATCACGGCCGTTCAGATCGTCTACGACAGCGGTATCCGATAGGCTCCTGTACCGGTCTTTCCCGAGGGTCTCCGCGCCGAGCTGTTGCCCCATTGCAATCGAAACGAATCGGTGGCACACTACGGGTCTCATAGACGGGGCCGATACTTGCGGCACCTGAAGGCGTACCCATCCGCCGCGTTCGGCGGCGTAGCGAAGGCGTATCCGTGGACCTCGGACAGGTCGAGGCGTTTGTGCAGGTCGCCCAGCACCGCTCCTTCAGCAAGGCAGCGGATTCGCTGTTCCTCACGCAACCTTCGGTCACGGCGCGCATCCAGTCGCTGGAGCGTGATCTGAACGAAGCGCTCTTCGAGCGCAACGGTCGCGGCGTACGCCTGACCGAAATGGGGACGGCATTCCTGCCGTTCGCGCGCAGGGCGCTCAAGGCGCTGCAGGAGGGCCGCGACGCGCTGGACGGCATGCGGAACCTCGATATCGGCACGCTCAAGCTCGGCTGCGCGCTCACGGTCAGCACCTACGTCCTGCCGAAGATCCTCAAGCAGTACTGCACGACGTATCCGGGTGTGGAGGTCAGCGTGCACACCGGCCGCTCCGAGCAGGTGCTGCAGATGGTGCTCTCCGACGACGTCCACTGCGCGCTGGAGCGCACCGTGCACCACGCGGAGATCGTCACGGTGCCGCTGTACGAGGACGACCTGATCCTCGCCGCAGCGCCGCAGCATCGCTTCGCGAAAGCGCGCACCGTGGCGATCGAAGACGTGGGCCGCGAACCGCTGATTCTGTTTGACAAGGGCTCAAGCTACAGCCAGCTCATCCAGGGCGTCTTCCGGCAGCACGGCATCGTGCCGCACACGCTGATGGAGCTAGATACGATCGAGGCGACGAAAAAGATGGTGGAGGCAGGGCTCGGCGTAGCACTGTTGCCAAAGGTGTCGACCGAGCGCGAGTTCCAGCAGGGCACATTGAGCCAGGTGACGATCAGCAACGCATCGATGCCTCGGCGGCAGATTTCGCTGATCTTCCGCAAGAACCGGAAGCAAACGCGCGCCGTTACGGCGTTCCTCACGTTGCTGGCTGATCTGTACAGCGTCACGATTCCCGACGGCGCGCTCGTCGGCGTGGCGTAAGCCCGCGCTACTTCTTCTTCGCCGCGGCCTTCTTCGGTTTCGCTCCGCCGGCCGATTGGGCGCGAATCTCCTTGACGAGATCGATGTTCGGCTTGTCGGGACCTTTGCCGGCGCCATCGATCTTGAAGCCGGGCACTTCGAGCAGCAGCGGCACATCGGCGAAGGCCGGATGCGCCAGCATTGCCTCGAAGCCGGCGCGACCGATGTGACCCTCGCCGATGTTGTCGTGCAGGTCGCGACCCGCACCGAGCGGCGTCTTCGAGTCGTTGAGGTGGACCGCAGCGATGTTCGCCGCACCGATCGTGGCGTCGAGCTCGTTCATCGCGGCCGCGACACCAGCCGTGTTGCTAAGGTCGTAGCCGGCCGCGAACGCGTGACAGGTATCGATGCACACTCTCGCGCGCGGATTGTCGATGCGGCGCAACATCTCTCCCAGCTCCTCGAACCTGCTGCCGATAGTGCCGCCCTGACCAGCCGAGTTCTCGAAGATCAGCAGCACGTCGTCCGGCGTCTCGGCGAGAATCTCTACCGCGGTGCCGCAGATCTGCTCGAAGACGGCGTCCAGCCCCATGCCTTTGTGACTACCGGTGTGGAAGATGACGCCGCGTGCGCCGATGCGGCCGGCGATGTTCATCGTGCTGCGCAGCGTACTGGCTGAGGTCTTGAAGATCTTGGCATCCGCGCTGGCGAGATTCATCAGGTACTTGCCGTGGATGAACACCGGCTCGATGCCAGACGCGGCCATGGCCTCGCGGAAGGTCTTGACGCCGTCGTCGTCGATGCGGGACGTACCCCACTGCTGTGGCGCCGATTCGAAAATCTGGATGCACTCGGCGCCGATAGCGGCCGCGCGCTCGAAGCCTGTGTGGAGCCCGCCCGCCGTCGATACGTGTCCGCCGATCTTCATCGCTTTTCCTTTCGCAGTATCGTCCATTCGTAGGCTGGTCGAGCGCCACGTCCCCGGTTATCGCGAGACGGCGGTCACGCGACGGTCGTGACCGCCGATCCTTGCGGCTCCGATGCGGACTCTCGCGGTGCTGGTGATTCCAGTCGCGCAATCAGTCTCTTTGCGAACAGGTACGAATCGCCCGGCCAGCGGGCCGACACGTAGCGGCCGTCTTCGACGACGAAGGCGGCACTGTCGTCACTCGCCGTCCCGCGTTTGGTGCGGACTCCCGGGCCTTCCACGAACTGCGCGCGGGAGTCGGCGAGCGCGGCTCTGACCTCATCTTCGACGTATGCCGGGTAGGTGCGGTAGTAGCGGCCTCGTCTCCAGAACGTGAGCAAGAATGCACTCCGCTCCATGTACTTGGGGAGGCAGGTCGTGCGCGCGCCGCGCAGAACGCTCTCGCCTGTGGCCGAGTCGCGCGCACGGGCGAGCACGAGGACGCCGTGACAGATGGCGCCGACGGGGCGCTCGAGCTGCCAGAACGCGGCGACCTTGCTCTGGAGCACAGCGGAGCCGAGATATTGGCGCATGCCGGGCGCGTGACCGCCGGGAAGGATCAGCGCGTCGTACTCGGCCGGATCGATCGCGTGCCAGGCGATCGGGTTGCTGAAGGCAGGTGAGGCGACGAGTTCTCGGTAGAACTGCTTCGGCTCGTCGGCGGCGCCTAGCGCGCCGAAGATCACGCCGGTCATGAGGAGCGGATCGCACGCGGGAGGGGCACCGCCCTTCTCGGTCGCGAAGATCACGTCGTGTCCGGCGCGCCTCGCCAGACGCCAAGGCACGGCAACCTCCGTCGTGTCGAAGTCTGCGTCGGGCAGGGGGATGAGAATACGCGCCATCCCTGCGGATCATATCGCATCCACGGTCATCGCAACGCAAGAGTTCACGCGCCGAGCGCGTCGAGCCGTTCGACGGCGGCGGCGTACTGTTCCACCATCTCAAAGATGACATCGCGCGCCGGGCGGACGCTGATCAACATGCCGGCGATCTGGCCGATCGGCGTGCCGGCGAGCTGCGCCGCAGTCGAGTCGGGATCGGCTTCGGCTGCGCGATACATGCGCGAGTACGCCTCCGCCGTCGCCATGAACTGCAGCGGCATGGGCAGCGTGCCGGGCGATTCGGGACCATCCCACGCCTCCGTCCACGGCGTGCGGAGCTGGCGCGCCGGCTTGCCGGTCATCGCGCGCGAGCGGACGGTGTCGCGCGACGAAGCGTGCATCACACGCTGGACGACGGCGGGCTGGAGGTCGCTCTCCTTCACCGTGAGCCACATGCTGCCCGTCCACACGCCCTCAGCACCGAGAGCGAGCGCCGCGGCCATCTGGCGGCCCGTGGCGATGCCGCCAGCGGCGAGCACCGGCGCGGGCGCGACCGCATCGACAACCTGCGGCGTCAGCACCATCGTCGAGATCTCGCCGGTGTGGCCGCCCGCCTCGGTGCCGGAGGCGACGATGATGTCGACGCCGGCCTCACGCTGCTTGATGGCGTGCTCCGGCGAGCCGACGAGCGCGGCAACAGGCACGTTGTGCCGGTGCGCCTGCGCGACCACGTCGGGCGGCGGCGGGCCCAGCGCGTTCACGAGCAGGCGGATGTCGTGCTTCAGCGCGACGTCGACGTGCGAGTGGCCGCCGGACGGCGTCCAGCCGAGCAGTGACTCCGCGCCGGCGACGCCCTCTGGCAGCGGCGGCACGCCGTACTTGGCGAGCGTCGCCTCGATGAAGTCGCGGTGCTTCTGCGGGATCATCGCCTCGAGCTGCGACTTCGTGGCGTCTGCAGCGCCCTCGGCGAGATTGGCGGGCATGACGATATCGACGCCATACGGCTTGCCGTCGATGTGTTCGTCGAGCCACGCCAGCTCGATCTGGAGCTGGTCCGGCGAGAACGCGAGCGCGCCGAGCACGCCGAAGCCGCCGGCCTTCGATACGGCCGCGACGACATCGCGGCAGTGGCTGAAAGCGAAGATGGGGAACTCGATTCCGAACTGGTCACAGAGTTTGGTGCGCATTGCGTTCTCCTAGGTCGTCCACAGATTTCACAGATGGACACAGATGTTGGTGCAGCTAGTAGCTCCTCGGCAACCCGAGATCCTGTTCCGCGACGTAGTTGAGGATCATCTCGCGGTTCAGCGGCGCCGTCTTCAGGACGCGGGCGCCGTTCCAGAGTTGGGCGAGGCCCGTTTCTTCGGCGAAGCCGATGCCGCCATGGGTTTCGAGCGAGGCGTCGACGGCTTCGAGCGCCGTGTCGGCGGCGAGGAGTTTCGCCTGGTTGGCGTAGTTGCCGACGATGCCGGGGTTGAGGTTCTGGTCGAACGCCCAGGCGGCGCGGTACGTCATGAGGCGCGACGCTTCGAGATGGATCTTCGCCTCGGCGAGCGGGTGCTGCACGCCCTGGTAGGCGCCGATCGGCGTGTCCTTGAAGACGCGGCGTTCCTTCGCGTAGTTGACGGCCATCGTGATCGCCTGCTCGGCCATGCCGCAGCAGATGCCGCCGACGAGGATGCGCTCCGGGTTGAGCGACGTGAACATCGCCATGACGCCCTGGTCCTCGACGCCGACGAGATTCTCCGCGGGGATCTCGACATTGTCGAAGAAGAGCTGCCACTGATAGACGCCCTCGGTCGCGACGGTCGGGATCGGCGTCTTCGTCATACCCTTCGACTTGGGGTCGACGAGGAAGAGCGAGAGGCCGTGCGACTTCGGCAGGTTTTTCGCGACCACCTCATCGCGCGTTGTCGTCCGCGCGACGACGAGCATGTAGTCGGCGACCTCGACGCCCGTGATGAAGATCTTCTGCCCGTTCATCACGTAGGAGTCGCCATTGCGCTTGGCGACGGTCTCGATGCGGAAGGTGTTGCTGCCGGCGTTCGGCTCGGTGACGGCGAAGACGAGGATGGTCTTGCCGGACAGCACGCCCGGTACGATGCGGCGCTTCATCTCCTCGCTGCCGTTCTTGAGGATGCAGGCGGTGTCCATGCAGGTGACGAGCATGAGGCTGGGCGAGAAGCCGAGCGCGCAGATGTCCTCGAACGCGAGCGTGAGCGCGAGGAGGCCAGTGTTGTTGCCGCCGTACTCCTCCGGCACCAGGCAGCCGAAGAGGCCCAGGTTGGCGAACTCGTTCCAGAGCTCGTAGTTGAACTTGTGGTCGCGATGCGTCATCTCGCGCCACTCCCTCTTGCGATGCTCGTACTTCGAGAGCATTTGCTTGACGGACGCACGCATCATGTTGTGCTCTTCGGATAGCTGGAAATCCATGGGTTAGTCTCCGGTCGTCAGTCGTCGGTCGTCGGGGCTCGGCATGATGATCATAGTGCGAAGCTCGAGCGGGCCTGCACGCCCCAGTGGCCGACTTGCCTGCTCACGATGTAGATCGAGTCGTAGCTGCCGATCGCAGAGCCGTCCTCGCGGTATCGCGTGAAGCGCGTGTCGAAGTGCACCTTGTCCTCGCCGCTGTGAATGATGTTGCGCCGATCCCAGCCGCTGTGATGCCAGCCCTGCGCCGCCATCAGTTCGAACGTGTCCGGGCGATGCGACTGGGGGCCTTCGATGATGCGCACGCGACCACTGGCGATCCGCACCGACGGATAGTTGAAGGTGGCCGCGAATGCCGCGACATCGCGCGCGTTCCACGCCGACATGAAGTCGTCGAGGCATTGCATCGCGGCCTGTTGGCTGTCGGTCATCACTTCCCCTTGAACACGGGTGCGCGCTTCTCCTTGAAGGCGCGCGGACCTTCGCGTGCGTCCTCCGTCGACATCACCTGCATACCGATCTGCAGATCGAGCGCGAGTGCGTCCTGCTCCGGAAGGCACTCGGTGCGCTGGACAGCCTCCTTGATCTTGAGGATGGCGACGGGGCCGTTCGACGCGACTTTTTCGGCCAGTTGATGCGCGACGGCCAGCGCCTGGCCCTTCGGGACGACGCGGCCGATGAGGCCGAAGCTCAGCGCCTCTTCGGCCGGGTACATGTCCGCCGTGAGGAGCATCTCCATCGCCTTCGTGTAGGGGATCTGACGGCGGAGGCGGATGACGGAGCCGCCCTGCGGGTAGAGGCTCCACTTCGCCTCCGTGATGCCGAACGTCGAGCCCTCACCCGCGACGCGGATATCCGTCGCCTGCAAAATCTCGGTGCCGCCGGCGAGGCAGTAGCCCTCGACTGCGGCGATCAACGGCTTCTTGAGCTGACGGTTGCGAAGCAGGCCATCGAAGATCACGTTGTAGTCGGCGCGGATGCGGGCCTCCCATTCATCTTCGGGCGGGAGGTTCTGCATCGAACGCGCGACGAGCTTGTCGAGATCGGCGCCGGCGCAGAAGTCCGGGCCGGTGCCGGTGAGGATGGCGCAGCGCACCTCCGGATCATCATCGATCATCTGCCACGCGTCGGCGAGGCGGCAGAGCATCTCCATGTTGATGGCGTTCTTCACGTCCGGGCGGTTCATCGTCAGCGTGACGACGTGGCCGTCGCGGTCGATCAGGAGTGCTGGTTCGGGCATGGGTGGTTAGTCCTTAGTTTGTAGTTCGTAGTTTGTGGTGCTCATCAATGCGGCTCTGTTCTTCCCTATTGTCATCCAGAGCGAAGCGAAGGATCTTGCTCGGTCGCGAACAGAGCCCCGCTCAGGTCCTCCCACTCCGGGTTCATAGACTCGATCAGTGCGATCTTCTTCGCCCGGCTCCATCCCTTAATCTGCTTCTCTCGTCCAATCGCAGCGGTCACATCGCCCGTCGCCTCGGCATACACGAGCCTGTCGATCTTGTACTTCGATGTGAAGCCCGCCGTCGTTCCCTCCTTGTGTTGGAGTACACGCTGCGCCAAGTTGCCTGTCACGCCCGTGTACAGCGTGCGCGATCGGTTCGACATGATGTAGACGTGATACTCGCGCATTGTGGCTCGATCCAGCTAGGTTCTTCGCTTCGCTCTGAACGACAAATTGCCCGCGACGCCCGTGTACAGCGTGCGCGATCGGTTCGACATGATGTAGACGTGATACTCGCGCATTGTGGCTCGATCCAGC
>CAYWOO010000062.1:0-5021 GCA_964458665.1 uncultured Dehalococcoidia bacterium | reverse complement strand
GTCACCGTGGTGGAAGGCAACGCGGGGACGGTAAACGCGACCTTCACGGTGACGCTCAGCCCCACCGCCGGCGGAACCGTGACGGTCAACTATGCGACCGCCAACGGGACGGCGACGACGGGCAACTCCGACTACGCCGCCGCGACGGGCACCGTGACCTTCACCAGTGGCCAGGCCACGCGGACGTTCAATGTGGTCGTGAACGGCGACCTAGCCTTCGAGACCGACGAGACGTTCGTGGTCAATCTGAGCGGCGCGACCGGCGGCGCCAACATCCTGGATGCCCAGGGTTTGGGCACGATCATCAATGACGACCCTCAACCAACGCTGTCGATCAACGACGTGACGGCGACGGAAGGCAACGCGGGTCCGACGAACGCGGTCTTTGCCGTGACATTGTCCAATTCCAGCTATCAGACGATCACGGTCCAGTACGCCACCGCCAATGGGACGGCGACAACGGCCGACTCGGACTACAACTCGACATCAGGCAGCTTGACCTTCAACCCGGGTGAGGTCTCGAAGAACGTGACCGCGGTGGTGAACGGCGACCTAACCTTCGAGACGAGCGAGAGCTTCAACGTCAATCTCAGTGTTCCGACGAACGCGACGATCAACGACGGCGTCGGGCTCGGCACGATCAGCAATGACGACCCGCAACCAGCGCTGTCGATCAACGACGTGACGGTGACAGAGGGCAACGCGGGTTCGACGAACGCGGTCTTCGCGGTGACCCTGTCCAATCCCAGCTCGCAGACGATCACGGTCCAGCACGCTACCGCCAACGGGACGGCGACGACGGCCGACTCGGACTACAACTCGACCTCGGGCACCTTGAGCTTCAACCCGGGCGAGGTCTCGAAGAACGTGACCGTGGTGGTGAACGGCGACCTGATCTCCGAGGCCAACGAGACCTTCGTGGTCAACCTGAGCGGCGCGACCGGCAGCGTCAGCATCCTGGATGCCCAGGGTGTGGGCACGATCAACAATGACGAAGCGCAACCAACGCTGTCGATCAACGACGTCACCGTGGTGGAAGGCAACGCGGGGACGGTAAACGCGACCTTCACGGTGACGCTCAGCCCCACCGCCGGCGGAACCGTGACGGTCAACTATGCGACCGCCAACGGGACGGCGACGACCGGCAACTCCGACTACGCCGCCGCGACGGGCACCGTGACCTTCACCAGCGGCCAGGCCACGCAGACGCTCAACGTGGTCGTGAACGGCGACCTAGCCTTCGAGACCGACGAAACATTCGTGGTCAACCTGAGCGGCGCGACTGGCGGCGCAAACATCGGGGATGCGCAGGGTGTGGGCACGATCAGCAATGACGACGCGCAGCCAACGCTGTCGATCAACAATGTGACGCTGACCGAAGGCAACGCGGGTTCGACCAACGCGGTCTTCGCCGTGACCCTGTCCAATCCCAGCTCTCAGACGATCACGGTCCAGTACGCCACCGCCGACGGGACGGCGACGACAGCCAATTCCGACTACGCCGCCGCGACGGGCACCTTGACCTTCACCAGCGGACAGACGACACAGACGTTCAACGTGGCGGTCAACGGCGACCTGACCTTCGAGGCGAGCGAGAGCTTCAACGTCAATCTCAGTCTTCCGACGAACGCGACGATCGGCGACGGCGCCGGGCTCGGCACGATCAGCAATGACGACGCGCAGCCAACACTGTCGATCAACGACGTGACGCTGACCGAAGGCAACGCGGGTTCGAGCAACGCCGTCTTCACCGTGACCCTGTCCAACCCCAGCTCTCAAGCGATCACGGTCCAGTACGCCACCGCCGACGGGACGGCGACGACCGCCAATTCCGACTACGCCGCCGCGACGGGCAGCTTGACCTTCAGCAGTGGGCTGACCACCCAGACGTTCAACGTGGCGGTCAACGGCGACTTGACCTTCGAGGCGAGCGAGGGCTTCAACGTCAATCTCAGTATTCCGACCAACGCGACGATCGGCGACGGCGTCGGGCTCGGCACGATCAGCAACGACGACGCGCAACCAACGCTGTCGGTCAACGACGTGACGGTTACAGAAGGCAACGCGGGTACGACCAGCGCCAGCTTCAGCGTGACGCTGTCCGGTCAGAGCTCCCTGACGACCAGCGTTCAGTACGCGACGTCGGGGGGAACGGCAACCGCGGGCACCGACTACGTGGCCGTGGCGTTGACGACGCTGACCTTCAACCCCGGCGAGGTCTCGAAGAACGTCTCGGTCACGGTGAACGGCGACCTCACCTTCGAAGCCAACGACACCTTCAACCTGAACCTGAGCAACCCGACGAACGCGACGATCAACGACGGTGTCGGGCTCGGCACGATCACCAACGACGACGCCTTCAGCAATCTCTCGATCAACGACGTCTCCGTCACCGAGGGTACGACGGGGACCCAAACGGCCGCCTTCACCGTCACGCTCGCCCCGGCGAGTGAAGGCACGGTCAGCGTCGACTACGCGACCGCGGACAACACTGCCATCGCCATCTCGGCAGGGCCGCAGTCCTTCTCCAACGCCGATGGGGCCATCACGATCCCGGACAATGGAAACCCCGGCATCCCGGCTCTCTATCCCTCGCAAGTCACCGTCTCGGGCGTCGCCGGAACCGTCACCAGGGTCACCGCGACGCTGAACGGCTTCAGCCACGGCTGGCCCGACGACGTGGACGTCCTGCTGGTCGGCCCGACCGGCCAGAAGATCGTGCTGATGTCCGACGCGGGCTCTAACTTCATCGCCACCAACCTGTCTTTGACTTTCGATGACGCCGCGGCGACGTCACTGAGTACCTCCGCGCTGGCCACCGGCACCTACAAACCAACGAACATCGATGGCGGCGGCGCAGAAGCATTTCCCTCACCCGCACCGGCGGGCCCCTACGCCTTGACGCTGGCGAGTTTCGCCGGCCTCGACCCCAACGGCGCCTGGAGCCTTTACGTCATCGATGACTCGTCGGGCGCTGGCGGGTCGATCGCCGGCTGGACCCTGACCGTTACGACCGTCGGCGACTACGGGACCACGTCCGGCACGTTGACGTTCGCGCCCGGCCAGACCACCTTTGGCGTGAACGTTCAAGCCAACGGGGATACCAACGTCGAGCCCAACGAGACCTTCTTCGTCAACCTCTCGAACGCAGCCGGCAATGCCACGATCGCCGACAACCAGGGCGTCGGCACGATCTTGAACGACGACGGGCCGGGCCTTTCGGTTCCGGATCTCGCGATCTTCGAAGGCAACACCGGGACCAAGACGGCCTTCGTGAACGTCGTTCTATTGCCGGCCAGCGCCGGCACGGTGACCGTCAACTACGCGACCGCGCCCGGCACAGCGGCGGCGGGCAGCGACTACGTGGCCACGGCCGGAAGCTTGACCTTCAACCCAGGCGAAACCGCCAAGACGGTCAGCGTCACGATCAACGGAGACACGACGTCGGAAGCGATCGAGACCTTCGGGTTCAACTTGAGTGGAGCAGCGGGCGCTTACATCGCCAGCTCCGGCAACGTGACCATCGGCGACGACGACTGCACGGATACCGACGCCGACGGCATCTGCGACAGCTACGAGAACAACACCGGTGTCTACTCCGGCCCGGGCGCGACGGGCACCAACCCCGCCGTCGCGGACACCGACGGCGACGGCATCAAGGACGGTGACGAGGTCTTCCAGACGGCCGGCGGGCTCAACTTGAGAGCCATGGGCGCGAGCCCGCTGCACAAGAACATCTTCATCGAGTACGACTGGGTCGACGACAGCCTCGATTGCGCGACCCACTCGCACCGTCCAACACAGGCCATCTTGAATCGTCTCAGCGCGTCGTTCGCGGCGTCCCCAGTCACGAACCCTGACGGCGTCAACGGCGTCGTGATGGTCCACGACATCGGACAGGGCGGACTGTTCAGCGGCGGCAACCTGGTGGCGGACGCGACTGGCGCCGTCGACGGAGGAGTCGGGGACCCCGAGTACCAGAACCACAAGGCCGCCAACCATGCGAGCAACCGGATTGGCTACTTCCACTACGCGCTGATGGCCCACCGCTACAACCTGAGCATCCTCACCACCTCACTGGCCGAGCTGCCGGGCGATGACTTTGGCGTCGCGTTTCAGTGCTTCAACAGCACGACCAACATCTCGAACCTTGTCATGCACGAGCTGGGTCACAACCTGAACCTGCGGCACGGCGGCAGCGACGACTGCAACTGGAAGCCCAACTACAACTCGGTGATGAACTTCCGCTACCAGCTCCCCGGCGTCGACAGCAACGCGAGCTGCAACGCGGTCGGCGACAGCGGAGAGACGAACGTGCTCGACTTCTCGAGGGGCACTCGACCCCCTCTCGACGAGAACGCGTTGAACGAGAATGCCGGCGTCTGCGCGGGGGGGCCCGCGATCGACTGGAACGGCAGTACGACCCTGGAGAACCCGGTCGTCTACGATCTCAACCGCGAGGGGACGAGCCCATTAGACCCGGTTGACACCACCGCGTCCTGTCCGGTCTTGCTCTCGACGCTGACTGACTTCAACGACTGGGCGAACCTCGTCTTCACCGGCCTGCCGGGCTCAGGCCTGGCGGCTCCAGAGGGCGCCGCACTCGCGCTTCCTGGCGGAATCGCCGGCCAGAATCCGCTGCCGTCCAACCCGAGGCCGTGATCGCGCGAGCGGCCGACACCGGCCTGGCCGTCACCTGGCCAGGCCGTCACCTGGCCAGGCCGGTTTGACTAACGGCGTTCGCTCAGCCTGCCAGATACACCGCCTCGATCACGGTGCCGATCCCCCCGGCCGCGGGAGTCGAGCTATCGAGCTTCGCGCCGAGGTCGAGCACGACGGGACCGGCTGGCGCGGCGACCTTCACCCCGCCGCCTGCATTCGTCATGGGAGCGCGAAGTATAATCCCCGCCTTCACGCGGTCTGGAGCAACGATCCATGAACATCAAACTCGCGTTCACCCCCGTCTCGCAGACGCCGGTCGACCTGCTCGTCGTCATCCTCGACGCCGACAAGGCGCTCGG
>CAYWOO010000061.1:0-3475 GCA_964458665.1 uncultured Dehalococcoidia bacterium | reverse complement strand
CCGGCACGCTAACTCATTGATATGGCGGTCAGCACCCGCACATCGTGCGCTGCAGCATGTCCGAAACCGACTTTCTGTTCGCCTGCTAGTGCGCCGGCAAAACCGGCAAGGAGTAGATGGTGCAAGTCCATCGCGATGAAGGTTTAGCGAACCGCATCGGCCCCGAGTCATGCGCAAGCGCCCGCGAGGGCGATGGCGAAGCGTTGACAGGGGAGCACGCAGGCCAGCCATCGAGCCCCGTAATGGACATCGTCCCGGATGCCGACGCGCTCATTATCGCGGAAGGCAACATATCCAGGCGCGCTATCGCAAGCGCCGGGATAATCCGGCGGGGTCGGAGAACCTGGCATGTGTGGACGTTCCTTGCGCGGGAGCCGGGAGATCTCACGGCCGGCCAACGGCGGCGCGTTGCCGTCCTGGTCCGCATCGGAAAGGCGAGGAGCCGTACCCGATGACGAACGGACGTGAGAAGTCAGACTCCGCCATAGTAGCTGCGAAGCCGACGAACAAGGCAAACACGATCTCCCATGTAGACCATGGAATCGCCGAAGCCGCGGAGCCGGTGGAGCCAAGGGCGGGGACCAAGAGGAACGTGAGCGAGCAAAGCACACTCCGGACACAGGGCCGGGAACGTGTGTCACAGGCGCTCGATCGCGTGCGGCAAACCGCAAGGCAAGGGAAGAAGGAGAAGTTCACCGCGCTCTTCCACCACCTCAGTGTCGACCTGCTCCGTGAATCGTTCATCGCGCTCAAACGCGACGCGGCACCCGGCGTGGATGGACAGATGTGGAAGGACTACGCCGAAGACCTGGAGCCACGGCTGCGGGACCTTCACGCGAGAGTCCAACGGGGAGCGTATCGGGCGCAACCATCCCGCCGGGTCTATATCCCGAAGGCAGATGGCAAACAGCGCCCGCTGGCGGTTACGGCACTGGAGGACAAGATCGTCCAACGTGCTGCTGTGACCGTGCTGAACTGCATCTACGAGGAGGAATTCCTCGGGTTCAGCTATGGGTTCCGGCCAAAGCGCGGCCAGCATGATTGCCTGGATGCGCTCGTTGTCGGCATTTCCAACCGGAAGGTGAGCTACATTCTTGATGCCGACATCCAAAACTTTTTCGGGGCGGTCAGCCAGGATTGGCTCGTCCGTTTCGTGGAGCACAGGATCGGCGACAAGCGCATCATCCGCCTGATCCAGAAATGGTTGAAGGCAGGGGTCCTGGAAGATGGGGTCGTGACAACGAGTGACATGGGGACCGGGCAAGGATCGGTGTCATCACCGCTGCTTGCCAACGTCTACCTTCATTACGTGTTCGATCTGTGGGCCGACCGCTGGCGACGGCGCGAGGCCAGGGGCGAAGTCATCATCGTGAGGTATGCCGACGACATCGTCGTCGGTTTCCAGCACGAGGCCGACGCCCGACGCTTCTGGGCAGCGATGCGTAAAAGGCTGAAGGAGTTTTCTCTGTCGCTACATCCGGACAAGACCCGGCTGATCACGTTTGGACGCTTTGCGGCTGAAAATCGTGCCCGGCGTGGGCTCGGAAAACCGGAGACCTTCAATTTTCTGGGCTTTACCTTCATCTGCGGAAAATCGCTCAAAGGGAAATTCCTCGTCATGAGGCGATCCCGGCGCGACCGTGTGAAGGCGAAGCTCCAGGAGATCAAAGAGGAACTGCGGCGGCGAAGGCGCGAACCAATTCCTGAACAGGGGAAATGGCTGCGCCAGGTTGTCGGAGGGTTCTTTGCCTACCATGCCGTCCCCACGAACTATGCGACGCTCGGCAGATTCAACCGGTGCGTCATGGAACTCTGGATGCGTTCGCTCAAGCGGCGTAGCCAGCGGACTGCATTGTCATGGGAACGGATGCAAAGACTTGCCGGCGACTGGCTCCCAAGGCCCAAAACCCTTCACCCCTGGCCGGCCCAGCGATTTGCCGCCAGACACTCAAGGTAAGAGCCGTGTGCGGGAATTCCGCCAGCACGGATCTGTGCGGGGGGCGGTGAGCAATCACCGTCCCTTGCATGATGATCTGGCTCGAATCGGTCATTGGTTCGGGTGACCCTCCGGAAGGTGGCCGCCTCCCGGAGGGTGGATCGGCGGGACCGTCCGTCCCTTGGTGGTGATCACCGTGCGGTAGCTTGGTCCGCCGATCCTTCGCGCTCGTCCTGAACAGATGATTGGGAGCAAGTCCCGAATGCAAGGCAAGGTCTCGTCCGAACCAAGCGCGGAGCCATTGGTATCCGTGGGAATCGACACTTGTAAAGCGTGGCTCGATGCCCACGTCCTGCCGGCCGGTATCGTTGTTCGCGTTCCCAATACCAAAAAGGGCCACAAGCAATTGATGGCCAAGTTGAGTCCGTACAAGGTTCACATCGTCGTCATCGAGGCGACCGGCAAGCATCATCGAGCTGCTCACAGATGTTTATACGAGGCTGGATTCCGCGTCGCAGTCGTCAATCCCTTGCGGTCGAGGCTGTTCGCCGAGGCGCTCGGCTTGCTCGCCAAGACCGACAAGGTCGACGCGCGCATGCTTGCGGCTATGGGGCAGATGACCGATCCGAAAACGACGCCTCCGTTGGCCGAAAACCTCGAAAATCTTAGGGAAATCGTGCGTTCTCGCGATGCCGCAATCGCCAACAAGGTCGCGCTGAGGAACCAGCTCGACACTGTTACGCTCGATGCCGTCCGCGTCGTGATCAAAAAGCAGATCACGGCCGCCGACCGCGCCATCGAGGATCTCGAGCGACAGGCGCTGAAGCTCATCAAGGCCGACAAGGTGTTCGCGCGTCGGCTCGTTGTCCTCACCTCCATTCCAGGCATCGGCGACGTGACCGCGATCGGCCTCATCGCCAACATGCCTGAGCTCGGCACGCTCAACGAGAAGGCCGTCGGCATGCTGGCTGGGCTCGCGCCGATCGCCTGTGAGAGCGGACAAATGAAGGGCGCACGCCATATCCGAGGTGGCCGCAAGATCGTGCGCTCCGGCATCTACATGGCGGCGCTCTCGGCGGCCCGTTTCAATCCAGAGCTTCAGCGCCTTCATGATCGCCTCGTCGCCGTGGGCAAGAAGCCGAAAGTCGCCATCACCGCCGTCATGCGCAGACTGCTCGTGCTCGCGAATTCACTGCTCAAAGGAGATCGTTGCTGGTCGCCAAATCCCCCCATTGCCAAGCCATCTTTGGCTTGACATCCATCACAGATGCTACCGCGATCTCGGACCCCCACCTGCCTGCGCGTGCGCCGCTTCACACGCCCTTCTTCAGCGCGGCGAGATCGGGATAACGCGCGGAGCGCTTTTCGGCTTGCGCGGTGAACGCCTCCTTCATGTGCTCGGGCGCCAGCATGCCGGTCTGCCACACCGCGATGTAGTCGAGCGCGTCCTCGATCGAATGATCACGCGCGTAATTGATCATCACCTTCGAACCGGACACGGCCACCGGATTCTTCGTGGCGATCTCGCGGGCCGTCGCC
>CAYWOO010000060.1:0-14315 GCA_964458665.1 uncultured Dehalococcoidia bacterium | reverse complement strand
CCAACGGCTTGCACAGCCAGAGGTTCCCCACCGTGAACGCGTTCGGTGCGCTGGTCACGCCTGTCCCCGTGTCCTTCGCGATGCCCTCGATCACCGCCCCACCCGGCGTCGACGTCGACGTCGGCGTCCGCGTCACCGTCGCCGTCGGCGTGATCGTGAATGTCGCGGTGTTCGTCGGCGTGTTGGTGATCGTCGGCGTGTTCGTCACGGTGTTCGTCGGCGTGTTGGTGATCGTCGGCGTATTCGTCACGGTGATCGTCGGCGTGTTCGTCGGTGTGTTGGTGATCGTCGGCGTATTCGTCGGTGTGTTCGTGATCGTCGGCGTATCCGTCGGTGTGTTGGTGATCGTCGGCGTGTTCGTCGGTGTGTTGGTGATCGTCGGCGTATTCGTCGGTGTGTTGGTGATCGTCGGCGTATCCGTCGGTGTGTTGGTGATCGTCGGCGTATCTGTTGGCGTGTTGGTGATCGTCGGCGTATTCGTCGGCGTGCTGGTGATCGTCGGCGTGTTCGTCGGCGTGTTGGTAATCGTCGGCGTATCCGTCGGCGTGTTGGTGATCGTCGGCGTATCCGTTGGCGTGCTGGTGATCGTCGGCGTGTGCGTCGGCGTGTTGGTAATCGTTGGCGTGTCCGTTGGTGTGTTCGTGATCGTCGGTGTATTCGTCGGCGTGTTCGTGATCGTCGGGGTGTGCGTTGGTGTGTTCGTGATAGTCGGCGTGTGCGTCGGCGTGTTCGTCGGCGCGTTCACGATGATCGTCTCGCTCGTACAGAGGCTGGAAACGGGGCCGACGTTCTCGGCGTCGCCACTGTAGGTAGCCTGCCAGTAGAACGTTCCTGGCGTGTTGAACGTATGGTTCTTCGAATTGGGCGCGACGCCGTTGACCACGGTATTGACGACGGGCGTCTCGTCGGCAACCAGCGTCGTGCAGGTACTGTCGCTGTAGATCTTGTAGCTGATCGTCCCGCCCGCAGTCGGGGTGGCGTCGGTCAGTGTGGCCGAGTCGTACACCACCGCGCCCACCGTCACCGGCCCCAGGTCAGAGAGGAGCGTGGTCACAGTAGGCTTGGCAACGATGTGCAGCGTTACAGAGCACAGCGCCTGCCCACCCACACTCGTCGCGCTGAACGTCACGACGAACACGCCGAACTGATCGGGAGCCGGCGTCCACGAGAAGACGCTCGATACCGCGGCGTTTGCGAGGCCAATCGTCGGAAGCGCCGGCAGCATGGTGGACCCCGGTGGCAAGCCGACGGCGTTCAACGTGACGGCGTCACCGTCGGGGTCGGAGGCCTGCATAGTAAACGTGAGCAGCGTGCCAACCGTGCCGTTCAAAGTCGAGCCCGGATTAGGTGCGCAGGGGGGCGTTGGAGCCACAAAAACGGGCGGACTGTTGACGAACGGGACGAGTCGGATGAGCCAGTCCACGCCAGTGGAACTCTTGAGGACGCAGGTCGTTGGCGTCGCCACACAGCCCGGTGTACTGACGCGATCTTCGATGATCACCTGCGTGGAGTAATACGTCGTGCACCCAGCGCCAGTACACAGGTTCGCATTCGTCGTGTTCCAGTTGTAGAGGCCCGTGGCGGAGTTGACGGTGGCGAGGGCGGAAGGGTCGGCCTCACCGGGCTGGTCGAAGGCGCCGTTACCGGAGCCCACAGCCTCGGCATCCGTCGCGAAGCGCCATGTGATCACGTCCCCGTTGGCATCGGCTGCAGGGACAGTGAAGCTGCACAGCGCCGGGTAGGGGCAATCGACGACCGGCGGAAGTGTGCTAACTGGCCCGGTGTTCCCTGTGCCGACATTCATCACCGTCGCGTGGCGGTAGTTCCGATCCGGGTTGTTGACGTGCCCTCCGGCACCCGAACTGCCAGCCGGCCCAGACAGCCGACAGCAATCCAGAATGAACGCGGTCTTCGAACCCGAGGTGGCGTACGTGTGTGTAAAGGTGGTGTCGGATCCTAACGGCAAGGTCGTCGCGTCGACGGCGAGCCCGAAATTCCAGTTCGCCGCAACGTCGAGAGAGGTCACGATGTACAGGAGTGAACCGTAATTTGAACTAACTGTGGGCGAACCGTCACCCCAGTTCCACTCCGTGTCGCCGAGCGCCTCTTCGAAAACGTCGCCGATGCCGGGGAGGCCGCCGGGGCCCGTGCACGGAACGGTGGCCACGGCGCCAAAGAAGAGCTTGTTAATGCAGAGCGTATTGCCGTTCCGCCGCCAAGAGTTCTGAATCGTGATCTCAACGGTGTTACCGCTCGTGTTTACCCAGCCGGTCTGCCCGTAGCGGAAGTGCGTGGCGGACGCCGCTTGGACGATCAGCGCGCCAGGGCCACGGCGGCGAAGAAGGCTTTGCGCACGTTTTCCCCCACCAAAAGGCCGTCGACTATGCGGCGCGCGCACCGGTGAGCATGCTTAAGCTACCAGCGCGCCTCTGCGCCTTCACACCACGATCAACGGGCGGGGAGGGCTCCGAGATTGGAACCCAAGGCGATATTACGCTTGGATTACGGACCTGTCAAGTACATACGCGAGCAAATTGACGATGCTTCGCTATTCATGCGGAGACATAAGCTCGAGGCCGCCACGCAAAACATGCCGAACTGGCGACCTGGGCGCCCTGGTATCCGCCGTCGGCGCGCCGGCCTACCCGGCCACTAATAGCGCTCCAGCATCGTAGAGTTTCACCACGCGCACGGCGCCCGCCGGGCCTATGGCCAAGCACAGACCGCAGAGTATGCACTCGTCAAGGTTCTTGTCGACGATGGTCACGCCACTCTCGTTTGCGGCGAAAATGTCCACCGGGCAGACGCCCGCCAACTGCTTCGCCGCAGCGGCATCAGACGCGACGGGGTCATCGACTTCAACGCGGATGAACATCCCGGAACCGCTCGCCTGCGCCATTACGCCCCCACCTCCGCAAGCCGCTTCTTCACCATCCCCGGAATGTCCGCGATCTCCTCCGCCACGGAGATGCCCGCGTCCTTCATCCGGGCGATCTTCTCCGACGTCGTGTCAGCCTTGCCTTCGACGATGGTGCCGGCGTGGCCGAAGCGCATGCCTGGCATCTCGTCCATGAAACGGCCAGCCATAAACGCGACGACGGGCAGGCGCGACTTCTGTTCCTTCACGTACTTCGCGAGCTGTGCTTCCATCGGGCCGCCCGGCTCGCTGTAGATGACGATCGCCTTCGTCTCGGCGTCCGCCTCGAACAGCGGCATCAGCTCCGCATACGTCGACCCGACGATCGCATCGCCGCCAATGCTGACCGCCGTGCTCTGGCCGAGACCGGCCGCCGTCAGCGCGTTCGCGATCTCCGTCGTCATGCCGCCCGATCGCGACATGATGCCGATCGGTCCCGGTTGATAGGCCTTGCGCGCCGCCACGGCCGACCCGCCCATGCCGCCGACGCGCGTCTTGCCCGGCGACATCACGCCCAGGCAGTTCGGCCCGATCAGCCGCGCCCCGTAGCGGTTCGCCAGCTCCACAATCTGCGCCACTTCCAGCCGCGGTATGCGCTCGGTCACGATCACCAACAGTTTGATGCCGTGCTCGATCGCCTCGAACGCCGCGTCGCGAATCGCCGCCGGCGGCACCGTCAGCACCGACGCGTCCACGCGCTGCTTCGCCGTGATCTCGGCGACAGTGTCGTACACCGGCACACCGTGCACGTCCCTGCCGCCGCGACCCGGCGTGACGCCGCCCACAACCTTCGAACCGTAGTCGAGGCACTCGCGCGTCATGCTCACAGCCTCGCGGCCAGTGATGCCCTGGATGATGAAGGTTGTGTTCTCGTCTACGAGGATGCTCAACCCACTACCCTTCGAATTCGCGCTCAAAAAACAGAAACATACCGCGCCCACCTGAGTCGAGGCTGCCCCATTCAGTCCGCGCCAGTTGCCAGCCCTGTCGAGAACGCTCGTTACATAGATCCATGACGCGATAGTTCAGCGGAAGCTTGTTGTAGTGCGGTTCCGGCTCCTGTTGCGTCGCTGGCTGAGGACGAGCCGCCATCCGGGCCGTGGGCTCCGTCCGCCCCTCGTCGCCACGGAGCGTCGAGCCGTACCCTACCCAATCGACCAGATAACCGCGCACATCAGACATGCGTCCCCGCCACCTTCTCGACGGCGCGCCGCGCCGCCTCCGACATCGGCACCGTGCGGTCGGCGTAGTCCACGCCGTACTTCTCGAGGATCTTGAACCCTTCTTCTTCCCACGAGCCGGGAATGCGGAAGATGGCGATCTTCTCCGCCGGGTCGAAGCCACTCTCAACGACGCCCTTGATCACGCCGCGGGCGACGATATCGACGCGGGTGTTGCTGACGACGTTCATGATCACGCAGATCTTCTCGACGCCTGGCTTGCTGAGAATCAACTTTGTCAGATCGCACGCCTTCCTCACGCTCGGGTTTCCGCCGATCTCGCAGTAGTTCGCCGGCTTGCCGCCGTGCTTCCGCAGCGCATCGAAGATCGTCAGGCTCCCGCCACCCGCGCCAATCACGCAGCCGAGGTTGCCATCGAACTCCACGACGCGTCCCGCAACACCGCGATGGTCCGACGCATCGACGGCCGCGCCGCGTATTTCGAACTCCGTCGGCGGTCGCGCCAGCCGTGTCTCCTCGCGCCCGATGCCCAGCTCGTCGAGCACGGCAGTCTGCTGGTCGCGCGCCTCTTCCTCCATGTCGCAGTGCGAGTCGAGTGCGATGAAACTGCCATCCTCGAGCTGCGCCAGCGGATTGATCTCGGCGAGCGTCAGCCCGTACGTAAGAAACGCCTTCGCCAGCCGCGCGATGATCCGGCTGAGCTGATTCAGCTCGTTCCCGCTGATGCCCAGCGACGCCACCAGTTCCTTGAACTTGAACTCTTGCAGCGGCTGGAACGTCGAGAAGTGGACGCGCGCGACGTGCTCCGGACTCTTCTCGGCAACCTCTTCGATGTCGATACCGCCCATATCGCTGAAGATGGCGACCGGTAGCTTCGCGACAGCGTCGTAGATGACGCCCGCGTAGTATTCCTTCTTCACCGGCTGTTTCGAGTCGATGAGCACGCAGCGCGGCATCTGGCCGCCGATTTCGAGCTTCAGGATGTGCCCCGCGGCCGCGCGCGCCTCGTCCGGCGTCGCGGCGAACTTCACGCCGCCCGCCTTCATCCGCCCGCCGGACAGCACCTGCGACTTCAGCACCACCTCGCCGCCGACAGACGCCGCGATGCGCGCCGCCTCGTCAGCCGTCGTGGCCGTGCCGCCCTTCGCAACAGGCACGCCCGCCCCACCCAGCAGCGCCTTCGCTTCGAATTCGTAGAATCTCATTCGTGTTCCTCTGGGTTGTCAACAAGGAGCCCGGCTGCAAGGGCGACCTCGATCATCCGTCGGTCAGATGTAACGACGCTCCCTCGGTTCGCGTCCGACTGCCGCGCCAGCATAAACGACTGCAGTGCAGTCGCAAGGTGTATCGCGTCGAGCGTCCGCAGAATCGGTACGCCAGCGCTTTCCAACAAAATCCGGGATGCCGACTCGAGAACCGCTTGGTTGACTGGGACGACGGACCAGCGCATCGCGTGACGGAGAAACGTTCGATACTCAGTCAGCCGCTGGTCAGGTGCGATGGCTCCCTCCCGACTACGTCGAGCCAGGGCGGACGCGACTTCCGCGAAACTGAGCATCGATATCGCGACATGCTGGGTGGAGACGAGTTCCGATACCCATCTGGATCCGCGCTCCGCAAGATATGGCTTCGCGAGCGCGCTTGAGTCAAGGTAGTACAGCGCCAAGATCTAGTACCGACTCGACTCGCGCTCTTCGATGATCGTCTGCGAAAGTGGCGGGTCGAGCACCGGCATGCTCGCACGAAACGCGGCCAGATCGAAATCATCCGGAAGCGGCGTAAGCCACTCGCCCCAGACAGCCGGGTCAAGTTTCACCGAGATCGGAGCTAACGCGCGACGAATTCGCTCGTCGCGATCCGCTGCGTCATCAACCGCAGGCCTCCGTCGCAATCCCAGCGCATGCCGCAGCCCTGACACGATCGAGCCAGCGTTTCCAGCAAGAAGCCCCAGCAAACCGAGCACGACAGCCAGACCAAGAGTTTTTCGTCTCATAGCCTTAATATCGTACCGAATCCACGCTCACTCGCTTCGAATTCGTAGAATCTCATGCGACGGCGTCGGCTTCCATTTCGATCATCAACTCAGGTTCGAAGAGGCGCGTCACGCCCAGCAAGGTCATCGCCGGCTGCACACCCGCCTCCGCCAGACGCTGCGCCATCACGCCGAAATGTTGCAGGACGGCGTCGATGTCCGGCGTGTAGAGGTTGAGGCGGACGACGTTCGCGAGCGTCATGTCCGCAGCCTTCAGCACCGCTTCGAGATTGTCCAGAGCGAGCGCGATCTGTGCAGCTGCATCGCCGGCGTGCATCGCTTCTCCGTTGGCATTCGTCGATGTCTGCCCGGAACAGCGCAGCACGCGCTTGTACCCCGTCGTCTCAACCGCCTGCGAGAAGCCGAACGCGTCCTGCCACGTCCACGGGTTGATCTTACGATTCTCGACCATTGCCTACGCCTCCCTCGAATACGATAGTGTCGCGTCCGCCGTCGCGCGCTGCAACGCAGGGCCCTACGCCACTCGCCCCATCACCTCAAGAATGTCGTACCCCGACACTTCCTTCGACTTCGCCGACAGCTCCGCCAGGTACTCGGTCGACACCTTGCCAGCCTGCACGGCCTTCGCCAGGTCCATCAGCATGCCCTTCGTCGTCGCCTCGTCGTAGAACTCGCCCGTCTCCGGGTCGGCGATGGAGCCACCGCCCAGGCGGTGGTACACCTCGAGCGATCGCTTCGTCTTCTCGATCTGCTCGTCGTCCGGCGTGAATACGTCGTTCGCGATCTCAGCCTGCTGCGGGTGAATCACCCACGTGCCATCCATCCCCAGGTCGCGCGATCCCTCGTTCTTCTCACGCAGTTGCTGCTTGATGATCGCCGCTTCCTCGGGCGGCGTGTCCGGCCGGATCAGCCGCAGGAACGCGTTGTCGACAACGTGCAGCGCCGCCGCTTTCGCCGCGACCGCCGTCGCCTGCTTTGCGTAGTGGAAGTTCCGGTTCTGGTGGTCGATCATCTCGCGCACGCCCATCGTCGAGCTGAAGTCGGCGATGCCGAAGATCAACCCCGCCATACGTGTCGACGCCGTCGCGATCTGATACGCATTGATCACGGCCAGCGGAGTCTCGATCAGCGCCTCGATCTGGACGTGCGTCGTCCAGCCGCCCTGCACCTCCAGCGCATCAAGCAGCCGCGACAAGTGGACGATGTCGTCGTGCGTCTCGGTCTTCGGCAGGATGATGCCATGGAACTTGTCAGGTGCGCCGAGCATGATCGCCTGCACGTCACCAAGGAAGTACTTCGAGCGGATGTTGTTCGGCCGGATCGCGATGACCTTTGTGCCGAAGTCGATCGTGTTGAGCGCCTCAACGAGCACCTTGCGACTAGCGTCGCCCTTGAATTCGTATGGACACGCGTCCTCGAAGTCCGGCATCACGTGGTCGACCGGTGCTCCCGCCGCCTTCTCGTTCATCTTCAGCGTGTGGCACGGGTACGTCAGTTCCGTCCGCGGGATCACAAACCGATTCTGCTTCTGCATGATGTACATCTAGGTGGTCTCCTGTCGTCAGTAGTCGGTCGTCAGTTCCCAACACGTAGAATGGGCTTTCAGCCCGCGCGGCAACACACAGCTAAGGCCGTAGGGACGCGGCTTTAGCTCCGTCCGAAAGTCCGGGACGGAGCTAAAGCCGCGTCCCTACGTTTGTCTCGTTCGACGCGCGATCCAACCCGATCCCGTCTCCCGTTTCTCGCATCCCGCTTCCTGCGTCTACGCGCCCGCGCAGAGCGCCCGCGCGATCACCTTCAACTCCAGCGTCGCCTTGACGCCTTCAAAGATCGGCAGCACCTGCGCGTCGACCACGTAGCGGCTGATCCGATCCTCTTCGGCGTAGCCCCAGCCGCCGTGCAGCAGCTGCGCCTCCTGCGTCGCCCACACCGCCACATCCGACGCGAACAGCTTCGCCATCGCTGGGCCGAGCGGCGCCCGCGCCTTCGGATCGGTTTCGCGGGCCACGTCGTACGTCAACTGGCGCGCAGCTGCGATGCGCGTCGCCATCAGACCGATCTTGTACTGCGTGAGCTGATACTCGCTGATCGGCTTGCCGAACTGCACACGCTGCGTCGTGTACTGGCACGCCTTCTCAAGCGCCGCCTGCGCGACGCCGAGCGCGCGCCCGCCCGTCTGCAGCCGCCCGATCGCAAAGCCGCCGAGCGTCAGGTAGAAGCCGCGTCCCTCCCCATCTTTTTCGCCCACGAGGTTCTCCGCCGGCACGAAATAGTTCTCAAGATTGAGGATGTACGAGTGCATGCCGCGATAACCCGGCGTCGGAATCGCCTCGCCCGTCAGCACGCCGCCGGCCGCCTGCTTGCACTCGAACTTGTGGTCGTACGACGCCTCTTTCGGCACGATGAACAGCGACAGTCCGGCGTACCCCTTGCTCGCGTCCGCATCCGTGCGCGCGAGCAGCGCCAGCACGTTCGCGCGGCCGGCGAACGTGCCCCACGCCTTCGCGCCGTTCAGCACCCAACCCTTCACGCCGCCGACGTCCGCCGGCGTCGCCTTGCACTGCACCGACGCGACGTCCGAGCCGATATCCGGCTCCGTAACCGAGATGCCGACGAGCACTTCGCCCGTCGCGAGCTTCGGCAGCCAGTGCTGCTTCTGCGCCTCAGTGCCACCTTCGAGCAGGGCACGCGTCAGGATCTCCGACCGCGTCAGCAGGCTGCCAGCGATCAGCGAAGCCTGCGACAGCTCCTCCGTCAGCACGATCATCGTCAGGTAGCCCATCTCGGTGCCGCCGTACGTATCCGGCACAGACGCGCCGAAGAAGCCGAGTTCGCCGTACTGCTTGATCAGAGAGTCGGGGATCAGCAGGTCGTCGCGATGGATGCGGTCGGCCAGCGCGACGCCATCCTCTTCCTTCAGCACTTCCTGTTTCGCGAACTGGCGCGCGAGCGTACGCGTCCCCGCCGCATCTTCGCTGTCCAGCTCGACGTTGTTCGCGCCCCGCGCATCGATCACGCGCGCGCCAATACCGCGCAGCCGCGCGTCGTCGAGGCCGGCGCGGATCAGCGTATGCACCTCGTCGCTCGTCTCAGACACGTCGGCGAAGTCGCCCGGATGCGCCTGCATGATGCCAAGGATCTTCTGCGTGACCTCCGCCGCGTAGGCGAACGCCTCGTCCTCACTCAGCGCATCAGCGCGCCCCGACGCCGCCAGCCGCTCCGCGTACCCAACAAGCGACCGCGCCGCCCGAGCCTCCGTCGCCATCACCGCCAGCCGCTCGCACAGCACCTGGTGGTCGTCAATCTTTGCCCCGCCCGCCGTCAGCTCCGCCGCCCGAGCAACCGCCGCCGCAGCCAGCGCCTCCGCCTCGCTCGCGAGCCGACGCGCCCCCAGCAGCGCGTTCGTGGTAGTGTCGGTCGTCATCAGTCCGTCCTAGACTCAGGATTGCCGTCTGGCGAGCACATTCTACGCGGACACATGCTTATGTTCACGCTTCAGTCGACAACGGGCGAAACCACGGATTGCGCGGATTTCACGGAAAGGGCGAGTTTGAGAGCTTGGCGGGTGCCCGAGCACCTCACCCCCTTGCCAATTCCGGACTTGGGCGACCGAGGTCGTGCCGATCCCCTCGCCACTTCGTGGAGAGGGGTGGCCGAAGGCCGGGGTGAGGTGCGCGTTCCAGCGCGGGTCTCCGCGCCGCCCCAACAAACAATCCGCGTAATCCGTGAAATCCCTGTTCCCTACACGTCAGCAGCCCGCTTCGGCATCAGCGCCACGTAATCCAGGTCCAGCACAACGTTCGCGTGATAGCGCTCGCGGCCGTCGTCACCGACGACCTTCAGCGCCACATCCTCCGCCGACGGGTCGACGTTCTTGACGGCGACCAGCCGCAGCCGTAGCGCGCCGATGTCGTCGCGGCCGATATCGATGCGTTCGAGCACGTCGCTCCAGGCGAACAGCGTGTCGCCCGCGAACGTCGGCGCCACATGCGAGCCGGCGTTCCACGCCGCCATCCCCAGCACGTTCTCGAGCCCGTCAAACGACAGCGCGTGCGCGATCGAGATCACGTGGCCGCCATACACGATCCGCCGTCCGTGCCGCGACGCCGACTGCTGGAGCTGGTTGAAGTGCACGCGCGCCGTGTTCTGGTACAGCCGCGTCGCCAGCTGATGCTCCGCCTCTTCGATCGTCATGCCCTGCGGATGCGCTATGCGCTCACCGGCAGCGTAATCTTCCCAGAAGCGATCGCCGCCGGTCGCCGACGCATCGAATCGCGACACGACGGGAAACGACACGTGCTCCAGCGAGGCCTTCGCCGGCATCTCCGGCGCATCGTCGGCGTGCGTCGGCGTCGACGGAGCGCGCTTGTTCACCATCACCCAGCGGTAGAACTCCAGCACGCGCTCGTCGCGCTGGTTGAAGCCGACGGTCCGCACCCAAACGACGCCCGTGTCGCCCTTCGACGTCTCGCGCCAGCCGAGCGTCTCCGTCTCGGCGCGGAGGGTGTCGCCGGTGAAGACGGGGCGGAGGAATCGCAGGTCGGCGTAGCCGAGGTTGCCGGGCGAGTTGAGCGAAATCTCGCCGACGGCACGTCCGAAGACGATGTGGAAGACGAGCATGTCGGCGACGGGCGCGCGGTCGAAGCCGAGGGCGCGGGCGAACTCGTCGGAGCAGTTCTTGGGGTTACGGTCGCCGGTCAGCGCGATGTACAGGGCGACATCGCCCTCAGTCAGCGTCCGCGGCACCGGATGAACCAGCCGCTGCCCCGGCCCCAAATCCTCAAAGAAGTTCCCGCCTAGTTTCATCGTGGGTGTTATACCGAGCGCGGTGCGCGTGCGCACGGCGGAAGGACCCGAGACTTCAAACCGCCATACTCGCCGATGAACAAGCCGCGCGGGCAGCGCCAAGCGCCTGGCCATAAGCGACTAGCGTGGCTCGAAATTCGTCGGCGTCATCCAGAGCCTGCATGAGCTTAATCTCCGACCTGCAGACCACCGCACCGAAATACCACATGCCCTGATTCACGTGCTCTGCGTTTACGCGAGTCTTCTCGCATTCGTCTACGACCTTACGCGCCACCTCAGTGAACGGAGCGGCATCGAGCGCCGGCTCATCAAACGCGATGCGCGCTGACCTTCGAACCCAAATGTCTATAGGTTGAAGGACGTGCCGGTTTCTGGGGACATTGATTCCCGTCTTACACGCCACGTCTCGGAGGAAGAACGACGCAATCTTGTCGTTGATTCCGTTGACCGCCTTGACCAGCGCGTGTGCTGCGCTTGCGTCCCCCCGTGCCATTAAGTCACCTACAGTACACGGGAAGCTGAGCGGCTGATCGGCGGCAACTTCGATTGCGCTCTTCTTCTTGGTCTGTCTCTTCACAATCATCTTCTTTCGTTGGATCTCGTACTGACTCGACTGCGGTGCCAATGGGTTGCCGCCCTCGTTGAGCCGTGGCTCCCCGGTGCGTTGTGGGAGTCTGTTCCCGAAGCGACGCCAAGCCTCACCCGGCGCGTTGCGGTCGCCCAGGGACCAACTGTCGCCCTTGAGGCTCTCTATCACTTGAACGGCCGCCGCCGGAAAGTCAGGACTGCGCCCTTGATGCTCAAATGCGTACTCGCCGAGGAAGATGCCGAGGCCATCCCATGCATCGGCCTCCCACGCACGGAATGCCTCCCAGCTAGGATCCATCATGTGGGCTCGATAGATAGCCGAGGCTGCCTCAAACTGCTTCAAGATCGTTGTGGCGTCTGAACGCATGAATGCCTCTCTTTCTCCACCACGTAGTGTTGATGACGCATGCAAGCGGTCTAGCACCACGACTTGCAGCCTACACCAACCCCTCCACCGTCGCTTGAGGTTCATCAACATTTGCGCGTGTCATGATGAAGGCCGGCGGGGCGACGAGCCACAGCACGACCACGGCCTGTGCGAACGAGGTGCTCGGAGACGCGGTTACGGGAGATGAGGCGGTGGCGTGATCGCTCGATAGACAGAGGGCCGCAGGTCTAGGTGTAAGTCGCGCAGCCCAGTTCGTCGGCCGCCACGAGGGGCGCGGTTCTCCGTGCGGATCCGATATCTTCAGCTATGCGATTGCCGCTCGTCACGTCTGAAGCCGCCTGCGCGGGGCATGCGCCGGAGAACACGTTGCCGGGGATCGAGGCGGCGCTGCTGCTTGGGGCGGACGCCATCGAGATCGATGTGCACTGCACGGCGGACGGGGTGCCGGTGCTGCTGCACGACGAGACGGTCGACCGGACGACGGAGGGCAGCGGCAACGTGCATGAGATGACGCTCGCGGCCGTGCGGGCCCTCGATGCGGGGGCGAAGCACTTCGCGCCGCGGTTCGCCGGGACGCGGGTGCCGACGCTGGCGGAGGTCGTCGACCTGACGAAGGGCAAGGCGCTGCTGCAGATCGAGATCAAGCAGCCGGGCATCGAGCGAGCGGTCGCCGACGTCGTGCGAGATGCGGGCGCGATCGCGGACTGCGAGTCGCATTCGTTCTATCCGGACGTCTTGCGGGCGATGCGCGCGGAAGAGCCGCGGATGGCGGCGGTGCTGCTGCGCATCGGGCGGAGCATCACGGACTGGCAGGAGTTCTACGCGTCGGCGCTGACGCTGAACGCGCAGGGCGTGAGCCTGTACTACGCGTATCTCACGGAGGCGATCGTGCGGCAGGGTCAGCGCCGCGGGCTGTCCGTGATGTGCTGGACCGTCGACGACGACGCGGACATCGCGCGGATGCTGGCGCTGGGCGTCGACAGCATCAACAGCAACTTTCCGGAGCGGGTGCGTCGGATTCTGGATGCGCGGTAGAGGCTGTCGCCAACACCTGCACCATTCCTATGACGCTGCGCGCGCGGCCTTCTCGACGAATGCGGGCCGCCACGGCGCATCTATGGCATCGGATGTGACTTCTCCAGCAGCAACCTTCGTCGCGCCCTCGAAGATCTCAAACCGGCTGCCAATATGCAAAAGCTGTTGCGGCGCTTCGTCCACCAAAAACCGGATGCGAGCCATGAACTCGCCCGCGCCAATCGCTTCGACGATGTCCGCAACGATGCTCCATGATTCGTCGCCGGACGGTTCGTCCCAGCGCGACACGGACGAGTACGTGCTTCCGCACGACGGCGGCGATTGGCCGACCCAGCGTATCGTTGCATTCGCGACCTTCACGACGCGACCTCCCGAACCACGATGTTCTCCAATTCCCGGATCTCGGCGTAGCGAGCCGGGCTTATGCCGTCCAGCCTTGGCCATCTCCGGAAGGTATCGGCCGCAGCAGCTGAAACCTCAACCTCAAGTATGCGGTAATTGGCCGCGCCTTCCAAACGGTCTCCCCAGGCGGCGGCGTGCTCCGGACGTTCGGCGAAGAACTTACCGGCCAACGAACCCGGTGCCTGCGTAAACCGCCCCGTGCGCATGACTCGCTCAAATTCGAGTAGAGTCACCGCTCTGTAAAGCACGACAACGAGGTTATCGGCCACCTACAACGCCGTAGCCTCGCGCTGCTCCCCCCACACGCCGCGCAGCGAGCGGCAGATCTCGCCCAGCGTCACGTAATTCTCGACGGCCTCGATGAGCAGCGGCATCATGTTGGCGTCGCCGCGCGCCGCGTCTTCCAGCCGGCCGAGCGCAGAAGCGACCTTACCGGCGGCGCGCGTGGCGCGCAGTTTCGAGATCTGATCCCTACGCCGTTGGCCGACGGTGATGTCGTGCTGGTGGAGGCCGGTGGGGGGCGGTTCCTCGTCGACGAACTCATTGACGCCGACGACGATCTTGCGGTGCGTCTCGATGTCGCGCTGGATGCGGTACGCGTTCTCGTGGATCTCCTGCGCCTGAAAGCCGCGCTCCACAGCGGCTAGCGCGCCGCCCATGTCGTCGATGCGCCGCACGTAGTCCTCGGCGTCGCGCTCCACCTCGTCCGTCAGGTGCTCGATGTACCACGAGCCCGCGACGGGGTCGATCGTGTCGCCGACACCCGTCTCGTACGCGATGATCTGCTGCGTGCGCAGCGCCAGCTCGGCGGCGTGCTGGCTCGGCAGCGAGAGCGCCTCGTCGTAGCTGTTCGTATGCAGCGACTGCGTGCCGCCCAGCACGGCCGAGAGCCCCTGCAACGCCGTGCGCACGAGGTTGTTGACCGGCTGCTGCGCCGTCAGCGTCGCGCCGCCGGTCTGCGTGTGGAAGCGCATCGTCATCGAACGCGGGTCCTTCGCGCCGAAC
>CAYWOO010000059.1:0-13151 GCA_964458665.1 uncultured Dehalococcoidia bacterium | reverse complement strand
CGAGTGGGTGGGTGTGGTGCCGCTGCGCTCGGCGGCGGCTGTGGAGGGCTGGCTGGTGGCGGGCACGCGCACGCGTCCGGTGACGATCTTGCACGAGGTGCGCCTGCTGGACGCGATCGGCGGGCAGGTGGGACTGGGCGTGCGTAACATCCGGCTGGCGGAGCGCGTCGCAGAACTGGCGGCGGAGGGCGAGCGAGGCCGCATCGCTCGGGAGATCCACGACGGCATCGCACAGATGGTGTTCATGCTGACGCTGAGCCTCGAGACGGCGATCGACCGCGTCGGCGGCGACCCGGAGGAGCAGCGCCGGCGGCTGCAAGACCTGACGGCGCTGGCCAAGACCGCACTGTGGGAGGTGCGCCAGTACATCTTCGATCTGCGGCCGCTGCTGGCGGGCGATGAAGGGCTGGTGGGGGCGGTCCAAGGGCAGGTGAAGGAGTTCCAGGCGGTCTCGAATCTGCCGGTGGAACTTGCCGTCTCGGGCGAGCCGAGGCCGCTGCCGATCGCGACGAGCGCGGCACTGTACCGCATCGTGCAGGAGGGGCTGGGCAACGTCTTCCGGCACGCGCGGGCGTCGCACGTCGACATCGCGCTCACATTCGGCGCCGACGCCGTCGCGCTGTCGATCGCCGACGACGGCGTCGGCATGAGCGAGGGCGAGCCTGGCGATCGGGTGGGCTTCGGCATGGGCAATCTGCGGCAGCGCGTCGACGAGGTGGGCGGTACGCTCGATGTACAGAGCGCGCCGGGCGCGGGCACGCGCATCAACGTTTCGGTACCGGCAGGGGGCGAAGCATGAAGACGCGGCTGATGATCGTCGATGACCACGAGGTGGTGCGGATGGGCCTGCGCGCCGCGCTGGAGGTGGAGGCGGACTTCACGGTCGTGGCGGAGGCGAGCAACGGCAAGGATGCGATCGAGAAGGCGCGCGCGCATCAGCCGGACATCGTGCTGATGGACGTGCGTATGGAGGGCATGGACGGCATCGCCGCCTGCCGCGAGGTGCGGAACGAACTGCCGGCGACGAGCGTGCTGATGCTGACGTCCTTCGCGGAGGAAGAAACCGTCGTGGCGGCGCTGCTGGCAGGCGCGGCCGGCTACGTACTGAAGAACGTCGCCCGCGCGCGGCTGCTGGAGGCGCTGCGGGCGGTGGCGCGCGGCGAGTCACTGCTCGACTCGAAGGTGACCAAAGGCGTGCTGGAGCGGCTGGTCGGCGCGCGACGTGCCGTCGACGAGAGCGACGACCTGACGGCGCGCGAGCGCGAGGTGCTGGCGCTGATCGCCGAGGGTGCCACCAACAAGGAGATCGCCGCGAAACTGGTGGTGAGCGAGAACACCGCTCGCAACCACGTCAGCCACATCCTCTCGAAGCTCGGCTTCAGCCGGCGAAGCGAGGCGGCGGTCTACGCCGCGAAGAAGGGCATGGCGAACGGCTGACCGCCGCGGCCCGGCCTGAGCATCGCCGGCGAATTGCCTGATGGACCGACTCCGCTCGCTGAAACAGCGCCGCATTCCCGGCATACAACGCTACGTTCAACTGTCGGCATAACTTGAAAGTTATAGGCTGTACACTTGCAGTCTACAGACCTAAATGATAGTATAAGTTGTATTACTATCATTTCACCGTCCCGAATGATAGTTACGGGAGGTGCGATGGCCGACGGCTCCAAGCCAGCGGACACGCCGACAGGAACCTACGTCCCGATCTCTGGCGGTTACGCGTTCGTCCCCGTGCCCCTGCCGCGACGGATCAACCTCGACGCGTCCGTGGTGTACCTGCTTGACCAGGCAACCCACCGCGTCGGCACGCTCTCCGCCGTCGGGGAGACGCTGCCTGACCCGTACGTCCTCGTCCGCCCGTTTATGAGTCGCGAGGCCGTGCTGTCGTCGCGGATCGAGGGCACGCAGACGCTCGTGGCCGATCTGTTGTTGTACGAGGGCAGCGGCCAGCGAAGCGACCGCACCGGCGACGCGGCCGAGGTCGCGAACTATACGCGCGCGCTCGACCACGGCATCGCCGCGCTCGAACGGCTGCCGCTCAGCGTCAGGCTGTTCAACGAGATCCACGCAATCCTCATGGACGGCGTCCGCGGCGACGAGAAGCGTCCCGGCGAGCTGCGCGCCACGCAGGTAGTCGTTGGGCGTCCCGGCTCGACGGTACGCGACGCGTCGTTCGTGCCGCCACCGCCCCACCTCGTGCGCGACCTGCTCGGAGACCTCGAGGCGTTCGCCAACGCGGATCTCAAGATCCCGCCGCTCATCACGTCCGCAATGCTTCACTATCAATTCGAGACGATCCACCCGTATCTCGATGGCAACGGACGCATCGGGCGGCTGCTGATCATCCTGTACCTCTGTCAGAAGCAGGTCCTACCGGTGCCGCTGCTGTACCTCAGCGCTTACTTCGAGCGCAACCGCGCCGCATACTACCGCCAGCTCCGCGCCCTGCACGAGACGGGCGACTGGGACCGATGGCTGACGTTCTTCCTCACGGGCGTTGAGGAGGAAGCACGCGACGCCGTCCTCCGCTCGCGCACGCTGCTCCGGCTTCAGCGCACGTATCGCGACCGCCTGCTCAGGCGGAGGACGTCGGCGAACGCGCTTTCTCTCGTCGACCGCCTGTTCTCGACGCCGTACGTGACCCGCGCGCTCGTCGCACGGACGCTCGGCGTTTCGCAGGCGGGTGCCAAGGGCGTCATCGACCGGCTATGCGATGCGGCTGTCCTGGAGCGGGTGCCGAATCACTACCCGGCGCTGTTCGTCGCCCGCGAACTGGTGGAAGCGATCCAGGCGCCGGTCGCAGCCGAGACGGACGTGGATGAAACCCTCGCGCCGTAGCGGCGGCTATGGCTCTTCCACGTGCGCCTTCCTCTCGCATCAGCTTGGATACGCGCTAGACGCGCTTCTCTGCGCGCCAGCGCTTGATCCATGTCGTGTGCTCCGCTTCGTGCAGGCTGCGCAGGGCGGCGTCGCCGTACAGCGAACCGTCGAGGCCGGGTGGCGTCGCGGACGAGATGGCGGTGAGCAGGCGCTGCCTCGACTGTTCCAGCTCCCAACGCGCCTGCGCGGGCGACAGGCTCCGCCGCAGTTCATGTGCCATCGTGTTGTAGGCATCGCCCTGCTCATTCGTCATGCGCCACGCGGACTCGTGACCGGCAGAAATGCGCAGCACCTCGCTGGCGCGGATGTCGTCCCACACGGCGATGTGCGCGAGGTGGTCCTTGACGGACCAGCCGTCGAGCGATGGTTCGGTCAGCAGCGCATCGCTCAGACCGCCAATCGCCGAAAGCAGCTTCGCCCGCGTCCGCCGGTAGTGCTGTAGCAGGCCTTCCTTATCTTCGGTCATGGCGTACGTGCCAGCTCGCGCTGGAGCTGGTCGAACCCCATCGGTCCGAGGGCCAGCGCTTCCGTATGAAATCGCTTCAGGTCGAACTGTGCGCCTCGAGCGCGGCGTGCGGCGTCACGCGCTTGCAGCCATCGCCGCTCGCCCACTTTGTACGTCATGTGCTGTCCCGGCCAACCAAGCGTCCGGACAGTACTCGCTTGCACGCGCTCAAGGGGTGATCCGAGCTCCAGGCGAAACTCCACGACGCTGTCGTAGTCGAGCACCTCGCCCGTATGAAGCGCTTCGGTATCCGGCACGCGCAACCCGAGGTGCAGGCCGATGTCCGCGATGACGCAGAAGACACCGCCGGCCTGCATAAGGAGCAGGCCAAGGCGCGCAGCCGGATCGTCATCGAAGAAGCCTAGCTCCAGCATCAGTTGCTCCGCGTACGTCGCCCAGCCCTCAAGGTATGCGGAGGTCGATGCTAGCACACGCTGGTACCGCGATACATCGTTGACGCAGCGGAGGCCGCCTAGCTGCAGGTGATGCCCCGGAACGGCTTCGTGAAACACGGTCGTGAGGGCCCGCCAGGGCGCGTAGCGATTTGCGTCCTCACCTGGCCACCACGTGCGGCCGGGACGCGTAAAGTCCTCTGATGGCGGCGTGTAATGCGGCGCGGGCGACCCTCCGGGCGGGTCGACCATCACCTCGATGCGCTTGATCTGCGAGGGAATCTCGAAGTGCTTGCCATCGAGCGCATCAATCGTGCGATCGTGCACGTCCTGCAGCCACGCGCGGTACGGCTCGACCCCCTCGCTGGCGGGCGAGGCAGCGGAGTCGAGCGCTTGAATCGCCTCCTTCACGCCGCCGTCCGGGACGATCTCACGCAGCGTGGCGTTCAGATCGTTTCGGAGGCGGTGGTACTCATCCCACGCCCATGCGTAGGTCTCCTCGAGATCGACGTGGCAGCCGTTCATGAAGCGCGCCTGTAGCTGGAAGCGCTCCTTACCCACGCCGTCGGTGGGAGTCGCGCGCGGCAGGTAGTCCTGGCGGAGATACGCCACCAGCTGCCCGCATGCGCCGGTCGCGGCGGCCGACGCTTCGGCGAGGTCGGCACGCAGCGCGTCTGAGGTGATGCCGGACCCGTCAAAACGTTCGAGCAGCGCGGCGAAGTATGGCCGTGCGCCCTGCTCGCCGGTCCAGATTCCGACGGTGTCCGCGACCGCGCTCGCCTGACGCTGCGCCGCCGACGGCCCGTGCTCCAACCCCTGCGCCAGGGTCTGGCGGTAGCCGCTGAGCCCGGCGGGCATGGCGTGCATGCGGGCGGCGATGGCGCGCCAGTGATCCTCCGTCTGACGCGGCATCGTCTCGAAGGCGCCGCGGATTGCCATCACCGGGCAGTGCAGCATGATGTTGAGCTGCGCGAAGTGTTCGCCCGCGTCGAAGAGGGCGAGTTGCGCCTCGAGACGCTCGATCATCACATCGCGCGCGATCCGATCGGCCTCGCCGGCCGCTTCCGCAGCCGCGAGCTCGCCGAGCGTGCGACGGTTGAGCGCCGCGCGCGCAGCGTGGCCATCCGGCGAGTAATCCGTCATGGCGGAGCCATCCGCCGCGACGCCGCGGATCGTGGCCAGGATCGGATCGAGTTTCGCCCAGTCGTCGACGTAGCGGTCGGCGATGGTGTAGATCGGTGTAGGCATACGGCGTCTCCTCGCAGGACGGGTGACCGCCCAAGTGGGTGAGTATGTACTCGAACGCGTTGCTGCGCAACAGGCTGTCGAGCTGAACGCAGCGAAGCATCTGCGGCCCGAGACCCTTCGCTTCGCTCCAGGGTGACAGACGTGCGCGCCCCGCGCTCAGTCCTTACGCACGTTGCCTTCGCCGGACGGCAGCGATGATGTGTGACCGCCGGACTTGTCGATCGTGCGGCCCTGCCTCTCTTCGAGGCGGCCCAGGGCGCGGCCTTTGTCCGGCTGCTCGTCTTTGATCACGCCGTAGATTTCGCGTCCTTCGTGCCCTTCTGGCAGGTGCTCGGTGATCGGAAGACCTTCCGAATTACAGAAGAGCAGTCAATGGCAGTACTTGTACTTCTGCATCTCCTCGCAGGCGCAGATCCAGGTGCTGCTCTTCGCCTCTTCGGCCTTGTCCGCGTAGAAGTTGCACGGGCAGAGGGGGCGCCCGACTTCGTCGATGTGCTTGGCGAGGCCGATGACGAGAAACTCGGTGATCTCTCGCTGGGGGTGGAGGTAGGTGCCGCTCTTCTCCGCGAACTTCGTGACGAACTTCCACATCTTGTCGACGTTCTTCGGCGTCGCCTGCATGCGGTCCGCGTCGGTGACGTGCTCGACTTGCGGGGATTCGTCGCCATCCATCGCGCTCATCGTACTACGCCGGGCCGGCGGGCAGCACGTCGTTCTTCAGATAGAACGTCATCGACTGTAACGACAGCACCGGGTCGATGTCCTTGACGTGGACGTGCGCCGGCACCTGGGCGGCAATCGGCGCGTAGTTGAGGATCGCCCTGACGCCGCACTCCACCAGCGCATCGATCACCCTCTGGGCGGATGCGGCGGGCGTGGCGACGATGCCGATGTCGATCGACTGCCCCGCGAGCGTCTGACGCACCTCGTCGACGGGCTTCACGACGAGGTGGTCGAGTTTCTGGCCAATGACGCGCGGGTCTGAGTCGAACGCCTCGACGATACGGAACCCCTGGGGTGCGAAGCCGCCGTAACTGAGGACGGCGCGGCCGAGCTGGCCGACACCGACGACGACCATCGTCCACTTGCGGTCGAGGCCGAGGATCTGGTGCAGCTCTTCGAGGAGGCGGCGGACGTTGTAGCCGCGGCCCTGTTTGCCAAAGCGCCCGAAGTAGCTGAGGTCTTTCCGGATCTGCGCGGGCGTGACGCCGAGCTGCGAACCCAGCTCCTGCGAGCTCACGACCTCGCGCCCGCCGCGTTCGAGGGCGGCCAGCGCGCGTGCGTACACGGGCAGCCGGTCGATGACGACGTCGGGTATCTCGATGGGCATCTGGCTCCATGCGCGGGCTCGCGGAGGTGCGAACGCCCGATTGCGCAATTTGGCGCAATGTAGCACCGGCCCCCTGAAGGGTCAAAGGGCAGGTGTCAGTCGTCAGTCTTCGGTCGTTGGTCTTGCGGTTGACGGGATCTCGCGGCACGCGGCGACAAGGCTGCGCCGGGCGCTCACAGCTTGAGGGCGAGGATGTCGCGGTAGACGTCGCCATTGCCTTTGACGTGGAGCTGGACGGCGATGATCCGCACCTTCAGGCGGGCGGGCTCGTCATCGAAGAACAGCTCGTCGCCCTTCTCGAACCGATACTCGCTCGAGAGCGACGCCAGCAGGCGCCCTTTTTTCGGCGTGAACGGGTCGGATTCGTAGATCTCGGTCTTCACGATGGCCTCGCTTTATCCGCCGGACGAGCGCCGTCAGGCGCCGCGCCACTGTAGGGGATCGCGACGGGGGCGGGCAACCGAGCCGCTGGCGATTGTAGTTGGCGAGGCGGTGGTCACGAAGCGGAGGCCCGACGGGGGGTATGGGCGCGCGTTCGGGTGGTGGTTGCTGAGCCACGCGCATCCAGACCCATCGATACGCTATACCTGCAGCGTGACGAACGCATTTGTGCAGAGCATGGCCAGTAACTTCGAGGACGCGCTCCGGCTGATGCAGGGGGCGCAGACGGACTGTCCCGACGGGTTGTGGGAGACGGACTTGTGGCCGGACGAGGCGCGCACGGGTCCGGGCCCGCACGGAGGATTGCACGGTTCAGCCCCGTGGTTCCTTGGTTACCACGCCCTGACGTGCCTCGACTACGACCTCGCCGGCGACTTTGAGCCGTGGAAGCCGCCGAAACCTTTTGACGAGAACACCTGGTCTTTTCCCAACCGCATGTTCACCAAGGCCGAACTCCTCGGTTACGTCGACTACTGCCGCGGGAGGGTGCGCCAAACGCTCGACGCGCTCACCGAGGACGCCGCGGCCCGGCCACTCCCGAGCACCCATCGGTATCAGGGCACGCTGTTCGGAGTGATTCTCGGCGGCATCCCGCTGCACGTCGTTGAGCACGCCTCGCAGATCCGGCAGTTCGTCACCGCCGCCGGCGTCAAGCCGCAACCGCGTCGGTAACGAAGGCGATGGATTGCGCGTGGGCTGCAAACGCGCGCTGACGTGCGCCAGTTGGTCGAGCGACTTTCGAGACGATAGGCTTCGTATGCAATCTATGCGGAAACAGTCTTCGTCTGAACCGCGACAGATGGACGCTGAATGGCGCCGCGTCGCCGCCTACGTTCTTTGCCGCGACGACGACGGGCGGATTCTACTCACACGTTTCACTCAAGCCGGCCACCCTGACTCAGGTAAGTGGACGATGCCCGGCGGCGCTATGGAGTGGGGCGAGGATCCGTTTGAGACGGCCGAGCGCGAGCTGGAAGAGGAGACGGGATTGCACGCGGAGATGGGCCGCGTCGTTGGTGTGTTCTCGCGCTGGTACGAGCCTCACGAGGCGGTTAGTGGCAACGCGGGACACGTGGTCGGCATCGTGTACGAGGGCACCAACGTGCGCGGCGTCCTCCGCACGGAATTCTCGCGCGACGCCGCCAACACCACGGATGCCGCTGCCCGGTTCACGTTGGAAGAGGCACGCACGCTCCCGCACGTCGGGCTGGTGACCTATTGCCTTGACTTGTGTGACTGAAAGAGCGGGAGCGCAGGTTGCCCGCTTTCGAGACCTCCTGGCGCAACGTGGCGAGGGTAACGCGAAGGTGCAGGCATCAGAAGGTTCCGCTTGCGGTGGCTGCCGCCATGTCGACCGCCTCAGCCTTTGACCTGACAGTCGACGACGCGCATCGAAGCTATCGATCGATCCGTTGTCGCGGGATCGATCACCCCGTCCACCACACTTCGTAGAGCGGCACGATCCCTCGAAGCCCTGGAGCGCGGCCTCGCCGCTGTCGGCGAAGAGCAAGCTCGTATTGGGCAGCAGGTGGCGCAACCGTTCGCTGTGCGCTACCGGGCCTTGCGCAGCATCGGCCAAAATGACGGCGAGTCGGCGACCTGAATCGTGCCGGTCACCTCAAAGCCGTGGCGCGCATACAGGCCCCGGCTGCGCTCGCTGGATGCCTCGAGGTACGCCGGTTTGTGTTCGCGATCGCACTCAGCCAGCACGTGGGCGAGCAGCGCTGAGCCGAGGCCCATGCCTTGGCGGGCGGGATCGACGCCGATTACGGGGAGGTACCAGAGCGGTTCGTGGGGATGAAACTCGCCCATCTTCTCGAACACGGCGAAGACCTTCTCCTGATCGCTCTCCGGTACCGCTTGTTGAATCATTTCGACGAGCGGCTCTTGATCGGGCTCGACGCCAGGCCGTAGCCAGAGAGAGGCCCCCATGAAGGCGTCCGTGGCGTACGCGGACTCGCCTTCGAAGGCCTTGCCCGCGAAACGGCGAATCAGTTCAGGGAAAAACGTCAGGTACTGATGCGAATCAGGAAGCATCCAGCGGAGAACCGGATCGCCAGTGAACGCCGTTGTCAGCGTCGCGATGGCACGCTCCTTGTGCGTCGCCTTGACAGTGCTGATAGATGGTGCGGTGGCGCTTATCATGCTGTTCCTTCTCCTGCTTGCACCGATCGTATGCGGGGAGAACGGCTACGGTCAAGAAGATCCATTCCGCCGTCGGACTCGCCTACTTGGCTCCCGAGGCAACCCTGCTGGTTACCCCTTATGCACGCGTCAACAGGCGTCCGCTTCGTGCGTTGAAGTGGCACGCCCGGCAGGATTCGAACCTGCGACCATCGGATGATACTTTGTGCGCCGTGGAGCGCAGCCGCTCGATCCGCGCGGAATCAGAAGTACAATTGGTCGACGTACACGCCGCGTGCATCAAGGTCGTCTGGCGCCGTAACCCGCAGGCTCAAGACGTACGGTTCGACGCGCTTCGCAATGCGACTTACATCGGTGTACGCCGTCGATTGCGGACAGGTGAACAGCGTCAACTCCGTTGTGCCAGCTGGTGCGAGTTCGGCGCAGGCTGCGCGAAGCAGGGCAACCAGCTCATCCTCGGCGCCAGGTTCGTACCCGTAGTCTAGGACGAGAGCACGGACATCGTTTTCGACGCCGGCGGGCGTCTCGCGGATCACGTTTATCTGTGCAGGCCAGACGCCGACGACGGCGCGTTGGCCAAGACGGAGGTGGCGCCAGGAGTAGAGATCCGGTTGCCGTTCAAGCCGCGCGGCCAAGGATGCCGCCGTATAGGCAACGTAGAGCTCCTCTCGGCCGTGGGCACGATTCAAGAGTTCTACGATACGGCTGGTGTCCGCCGCCGTCGCCGGGTGGCCGGCGGGCGACCCTGCCTGCCCAGCCGTATCGAGGACGATGCGTTCCGGGCGAACGCTCCAAGGGACGATGCGCATGTCGTGGGACAGCACGGTGTCGTTTCCCGCCGCCACGAACGCGTAGACCTCGTCGGCCTGCCAGCCGTACATCTCAAGGCTTGTGAACCCGAGTAACCGGTTGACGCGTCGTCCACCCCGCGCCTCAGGCAGGACGCGCAGCCGATAGCGGTACTCTCCCAGCATGACGTCTCCGTTCACCGAGAGGGGGACGTTTACCAGCGAGTTCAGGCCGACCAGCACCCCATCTTTCTCCACGACGATCGTGCACGTGTTCCCCATCAACCGCTCCGCCGCGAAGTAGTCCTCGCCGCGGTCGTACACGACGCGCACATCACCCGAGACGATCGGTGTCCGCAGCTCAATCTGACGCAGCGCGGCCGCATCAGCGTCCGTCGCGCGCCGGGCCACGAACCCCGGAGACCCATCATCCATCCCGATGCCACGGATGCGGTAGGGCGGCTTACTCTCGATCGATACCAGCAACCGCTGAGTGTGGCCCGCGCGCTCAAGGATGGCCACCACGTAAGGACGCCGGACCGGATGATCCGGCGTCGCATCGGGGGTGCGGATTCCGGACACCTCGTAGCCGGCGATGGTCTCGCTGAGTCGTGTCAGGATCTCTCGCCGCTGGGCCAGCGGAATCTGGTCGAGCGCAAACGCCGCCTCGATGTGGGCGTCGGATAGGTCCCGCAGGCCGCCGCGAAGGTGGGAAAGGAGGAACTGCAGGCGCTCACCAGCCGGAGTCGCTACGCGGTCGCGTGGAATGGGTACGTCAGCCATTATGACCTCCCGGGCGAGATCCGCGTGACCGGGCGGGTGCTGCGATTCCATGCTCGAAGTCTAACGCGAATGATCCGGGAACCACGGCCCGGAATCTGGTGGCACCGGCGGCAGGATTCGAACCTGCGACCATCGGATTAGCGGGCGCACTGTTCGTTGATGCCGTCGAGGAACTCCTGCGCGACCGCCAGCATGTGCGGCGTGACGAAGGGCTCGTCCGGCCGCGGCGCCGGGCCGAAGAAGAGCTGCACATCGATGGCCAGGTCCTGGCAGGCGATGGTGGCGACGAGCGCGCGCCCGTTGCCGCTGGTGACGCGCTGGAGCGTCGCATCGGCGCCGGGGCCGGGGGCGCCGGGCGCTTCGACGAGCACAACGGTCGGGCCGGTGACGCCATCCGCGTCGGCGACATCTTTGGCGCCGTAGCTGACACGCCCGACGCGGCGCCCCTCGTCGTCCGGCAGGGTCAGCGAGAGCGTGAAGTCGTTCTGGGTGGAGCCGGGGACGTACATGGGGATGAACGGCTTGAAGCCGCCCAGTTGCTCGAAGTCGCCGAGGCTGTTGATGCGTTGCACGGCGATGAGGCCGGGCGGCAGCACCGGCGCGACCGACGCGCCGAGGACCTGGCTGCTGCGGTCGGAGCGCTGGTCGTCAATCATCCAGGCGGCGGCGGCGATGGCGGACCCGACGATCGCGAAGAAGGCGATGCTGGCGGCGAGCACGGCCGCAAGGCGCACGGGGTGGTTGGGCGAGGAGATGGCTATCACACCCCATCGAACGTCCCGGGCGGAGCGGTGTATCACGGCTCGATCCTTCGTTTGGGGGGCCGCCGTCAAGTTGGGTGCCGGCGTCGCGCTCATCGCGGCGCCGCGCGGTGATCTCCGGCGCTTGGAGATCGTGCGCGGTATGGGCGATGGTACGCACCGGCGGCACGACCAGCAATGCCGACGCTGTGCGGCGGCGGGCGGCGCTGGCCCAGCTTGATCGAGGCGAAGAATCACGATCTGGACTGAGCCCCTCACCAGCACCAGCACCGACCTCGGCCCCTCAGCGTTCAGCACGCAGGTCGATGCCGCCGACGGACGGCACGTCGCCCGCGTGCGCTGCGCCGTCAGCCGCACCGCGCGGTGCGGCTACTTCGGCAGCATGGAGACCCTCGCCACCGAGGGCGCGCCCCGCCAGTCGGCGCGCGCGCTCGTGCTCCTCGTCCGCGGCGCGCTCGCGCACGCTGCGTCGCTCGGCATCACGCGCGTCGCGACCGACATCCCGCGCGATGCTTCCGGCCCGCTCCGCGCATTCGCACGCCGCATGGCCGGCCGCATCGAGGACGAGCGCGGCAGCATCGCCGGCGACCTCGCAGAGATCCGCGGCTTCAACCTCGACCACACCGACAGTCAGGGCAACGAGCGGTGACCGTGAGCGTATTCCGCGCCGTCCGCACTGTCACCATCGACGGCGTCTCGCCCACGGTCAATGACAACGACCTGTTCCGTTGCGGCCAGCTCATCTCGATGGGGAGCAAGACGGTCAACCGCCGGTGCATCCACACCTTCGATCTCCCCGCCGCCCCCGCCGAAGGCCCGCCCCTTCCCGTCAACGCCCAAGTCACGGTCGCCGAATTCCTCGGCAACGTAACGCTCATCATCGGCGCCGCCGACGAGACATTCACCATCGAGCGCTTGGCGGGCGACCATGCTGATTACGCCTACCTCGTCGCCAACTGGACGCTCAAGGACACCGGCGAGCCGTGGCGCGCGCCCGGCGCCGACATCGAGACGACGCCGCCCGGCTTCACATACAATATGCCGTCGAGCACCGGCGACCGGGTGATCACCGGCGATCTCGCGGGCTACGTGCGCGACGCGCTCGTGGAGCGCGGCGGATTGCTCATGCTCCGGCACCGCCTCACCGTCGCCGTAGCGGCCGACTCCGCGCACTTCACCGTCAAAGCCGCGCCGCCCGGCGATGCGGACATCACCCGCTTGCGTGTGACGTGGAGCGGATCGGCGCCGGCGCGCATCGACCGGCCGGCCGCCCAACAGCTGCCGGGCAGCGTCCCCGGCAGACCAGCGCGCGCGGCGCCCGCGCATGCTCCCGCGGGCGCGGCGCAGCCAGCGCGCACGAGACGACCACGAGTCACCAGTCACCAGCGACAGAGGGACTAGAACATGGCCGCCAACATCACGATCATCCGCGCCGCTGTTCGCAAAGACCTCCACGACGAGGACGCAGCCAACTATCGTTGGACGGACGCTGTGCTTGACCGCCACATCGGGCACGCCACCGGCGACTACAGCATCGCCGACCCGCTCGAACAGAAGACGACGCTGACGACCAGCGCGGGCAGCCGCGACCTCTCGATCGCCTCTCTCACCAACATCGTCAACATCGAGGCCGTCGAATGGCCGACGCTCCAGTTCCCGCCGGCCCGCGTCGGGTTCTCGGTGTGGGGAACGACGTTGACCATGGACGTGATCGCTGCGCCGTCCTCCGTCGAGAACGTATTCGTCTACTGGACCAAGATCCACACGCTCGACGGCTCATCCAGCACGATCCCGCCGAAGTTCGACGACCTGATCGCCGAAGGAGCGGCCGGCTACGCCGCGCTCGATTGGACATCGTTCGCCAGCAACCGCATCAAC
>CAYWOO010000058.1:0-3219 GCA_964458665.1 uncultured Dehalococcoidia bacterium | reverse complement strand
CCGGCGGCCTCAAGCCAACCGGCCTCCGCCCCGTCTTCCTCGACAAGTTCCGCAAACGCGGCATCGATCTTCCACAGAGCATGTTCGGCGAGAGGATCGCTTCGCTCGACGAGCGACGAGGCGCCACCGCGTGAAGCTCGTCACCCGGATCGCTATCGCGAGCGCGGCTCTCGCCGCGCTCGTTGCTCCGACCTTCGCCCTTGCGCAAGGTGAAGCACCGAAGCTCACGGAGGCCCCGAACTCGGGATTCCCCGATCGCTCCTACCTGCTTCAGCTCCCGTCGCGCAAGGCGCTGAGCACGTCAGGCGTCTTTGTCACGGAGAACGGCGGGTCCGTCTCCGGTCTCGCGGTTGTTCCTCCCGGCGGCAAGGCAACGGGCGCCGTGCTCCTCATCGACGCTTCGAACAGCATGAAAGGCGCGCCGCTCGACGGTGCCATGGCTGGCGCACGTGCGTTGCTGGCCGAGCGGAAGCCGGACATGCCCGTGTCCGTAATCGTGTTCGGCCCCGACGACGCGGTGCTCGCCAACTTCACGACCGACAAGGCGACGCTCGCTGCTGCGGTCGCCGATACACCTCCGACCGCAGAGGGAACACACATCTACGACGCCCTCGTCGAAGCATCTCAGGCCGTCGAAGCTCAAGGACTCGAGCGCGCGACGATCGTGCTTCTCTCCGACGGGACCGACATCGGCAGCGACGCCTCGCGTGCCGAGGCTCTCGAAGCGCTCGATGCGGCCAACGTCCGCGTCATCTCGGTCGGACTCAAGTCTCCTCAATACGATCCGCAGACGCTCAAGGCGGTCTCCCAGCGAACCGGCGGGAGCTATGCCGAGGCAGTCAAGCCTGCCGAGCTCGCCGCGGTCTTCTCCGACATTGGCGCGGATCTCGCAAGCGAGTACGAGCTGACCTACCGGTCGCTGCTTCCGCCGAACGTGGCCGCAAAAGTGAATGTCGTCGTCGCTGGGTTGCCGGCTGTGACCGCCGCGTACACGACACCAGACATCGACTTCGCACCATCCGGTACATTCGAGCGCAGTTGGATCGACGGTGTGATCACGTCGCCGTGGCTCATGGTGTTCGTGATCGTCGCCGTGCTCGCGCTACTCGCCTTCGCCCTCCTCACCGCCGCTGACGTCCGCAAGAGGTCACTCCGTCGCCGCATGGCGCAGTACGTGACCGTGCCTACCGAGGAAGAGTCGCGCCTGCGACGCGCAGAGGTCGCGATGATGCTCGCCGACACCGCGCAGAAGACCATCGGTGGACAGAAATGGTGGCAGCGCTTCGAGTTCGACGTCGAACTCGGCGCCTTCCGTCTTTCGGCGCTCGCGATTGCGGGTTGGACGATCGTCGGAGCGATCCTCGCGTCGCTCATCGCCGCCATCGTCCTGCAGTCCCTGTGGGCGCTGCTGATCGGACTGGCGGCACCGCTCGTCACGCGGTTCATCGTCTCGCGCCGTGTCACCAAGAAGCGCAAGGACTATATGGAGCAGCTGCCCGACAACCTCGACGTGCTGGCAGGCGCAATGCGCACGGGGCATTCGACGATGGGAGCCCTGAGCGTCATGGTGGACAGCGCCGACGAGCCCTCGAAGACGGAGTTCCGCCGCGTTCTTCAGGACGAGCAGCTCGGCGTGCCGCTCGACGACGCGCTCATGGTCACCGCGCGGCGCATGCAGAGCAACGACACGGAGCAGATCGCGCTGGTCATGCGACTTCAGCGTGAGGCGGGCGGTAACACGGCAGAAGTTCTCGATCGTGTCGCCGAGGTGATCCGCGGTCGGATGGAGCTCAGGCGGCTCGTAGAGGTGCTCACGGCACAGGCAAAGATCTCCCGCTGGATCCTGACCGGCCTGCCGATCTTCGTCTTCCTGTCACTCATCTTCACCGGTGGCGACTTCCTCGATCCGATGATCAACTCGTTGGTCGGACGGATCGCCCTGGTGTTCGCAGCAATCATGATCATGGTCGGGTCGTTCTGGATCAAGCAACTCGCGAAACTGGACGTGTGACGTGGGCATTGGACTGATGGCGGTCGCAGGCGTCCTGCTCCTCGGAGCAGGGATCATGATTCTGGTCGTCAACCTGGGCAAGTCACGCGGTGCCGCGGGGACAATCGACCAGATCCAGACGTATGGCTATGTCGCAGAGGCTGCAGGCGGGTCCGAGGTCGACGCACCGGCGAGGCGCCCTCTCGATTCGATCGCAGGTCGGCTTGGAGACTTCGCTGCCAGACGCACCAACCGCTTCGGCGAAGAGAAGATCCGCGAGAAGCTCGTCTCCGCCGGGATGTACGGAACGACACCGCGGAAGATCCTCGGCTACCAGGTCTTGTGCGCAATCGCCTTCTCCCTGCTGACGTTGTGGCTCGTGCCCGCGATGGGCGGGTCGATCTTCTTCGCGATCGTTGCCGCCGTCGCGGTGGCTGCAGCGGCCTGGTATGCGCCTGTCTACTACGTCGAGCTCAAGCGCCGAAGCCGGATGGAGAAGATCGACAAACAGCGCCCGGACATGATCGACCTGCTCGTCGTCACCATCGAGGCCGGCCTCGGAATTCTCGCCTCCATGCGCGTCGCCTCGGAGACGATGTCCGACCCACTCGGGCAGGAGCTTCGCCTCACGCTGCAGGAGCAGCGAATGGGCCTGTCGGTGAACCAGGCGATCGAGAGCCTGGGCCGGCGCGCCGACGCGTCGAACATGCGCATCTTCGTTCGGGCGCTTACTCAGGGTGAGCGGCTCGGTGTCTCGATCGGCGCCACGATGCGCAACCTCTCGGTCGAGATGCGAAAGCGGCGCAGGGCCATGGCCGAGGAACGGGCGCAGAAGATGCCCATCAAGATGCTCTTCCCGCTGATCTTCTGCATCTTCCCGGCGCTCTTCGTGGTGATCCTCACTCCGATGATCATCAACATCGTCGAAGCTCTGGCGTAGCCACATGGCAACACTGACGCTCCGCCGGGAAGACGGTCGGATCGTTTGCGAGCGCGTCGTCGTGGCCGATCGTGCACATCGGCGCATGCCCGGGCTGCTTGGACGCAAGTACCTTCGGCAGGGCGAAGGGATGGTGCTTCGGCCGGGATGGAGCATTCACACCGCGTTCATGCGCTTCCCGATCGACGCGGTGTTCCTCGACGCCGACCAGGTCGTTATCAAGATCGAGCCCGAGGTCGGGGCGTGGCGCACCGTCTCGTGTCGTGGAGCGCGTGAAGTGGTCGAGCTC
>CAYWOO010000057.1:0-8013 GCA_964458665.1 uncultured Dehalococcoidia bacterium | reverse complement strand
TTCGATCGGCTCCCCCGCATTGAGCCCGATCCGCACGCCAATGCGCTCGTCACCCTCTCCCCCGGTGGGAGAGGGTCGGCCGGAGGCCGGGGAGAGGGGCCGGTCGAACGCCCGCTGCAATGCGATCGCGCACTCCATCGCCGAGGTGACGCTGCCGAACGAGGCCATGAACCCGTCGCCCATCGTCTTCACCTCGGCGCCGCCGTGCTGCTTCAGCAGATCGCGCGTGATGCGCTCGTGTTCGCGCAGGACGTTGCGGCCCTTCGCATCGCCGAGGCGCTGCATCATCTCGGTGTGGCCGACGATGTCGGTGAAGAGCACCGTGCGGAATGCGGATGGTCTCGTCGCCGAATCGTCCAGCGAGTCGGCCACCGTCGATACTGGCGTCGCCCCGCGGTCGAGGAACCGATTCACCGGTTCTGCGATTGCCTCCATCGACGCGACCTCGACGAATTGACAATGTTGAAGACGTGATGCTGTCTCTTGTACAGCACGCCGAGGTACTGCCCCGTTCCCGGATTGATAGATGACGATGGTGGGCGCCTTGACGCGCTCGACCTGGCTCGAGACGTCCATCGCGCGGTACTGCTCCATATAGCGCGCTGCCATATCGGGCGAGACGGCGCGCCGCAGCGTCTCCGACCACGCGGCCGCACCACGGCCGGGTATCATCGAGCCGAGCGACCGGCGCATCATCGGCCAGTTGTTGCGGGCGAGATCCATCATGGCGCGAACCGCGTCGGCAGTGATCACGGAAGACCCCCGTATGTACGGATCCAGGAGCGCCATGCGCTCTACACACTCCGGTTGCGCCGCCGCAAATGCGATTGCGATCGGTGTGCCGTCCCAGTTCGCGCGGATATCGACTGGTTGGCCACCGAGAGCCGTTACGATCGACGCTATGTCCTCAAGCTGACGCTCGATGGAAATGTCCTGGACGTCACGCGAAGACGCACCCATGCCGCGCCGGTCAAATTGCACGATGGTCCGATTCGGCACAACCCGCGTGAGTGAGGGAGCGCCGATCGTCTGGGCCCAGCCCGGGATGAGGAGGATCGCCGGCGGTGTGCCTGCCTCAACTGCGTAGGCGATACGCGTGCCGTCGGCGCTCGTGGCGTAGCGGATCTGCGGTTCCATGCGGGGAGTATGCGCGATCCCTGAATGCTGATGCTAGCGGAGTTGCTGGCATCGGTGCGCTTCGACCACGGACGGTTTTCGGCTGATAGAATGACGGCCTCATGAAGTATCACATTTGGACCGTTGGTTGTCAGATGAACGTCGCGGACTCGCGCAAGTTGGGCGCGGGGCTCGATCGTGCCGGGTGCACGTCGGTTGATGCGATCGCGGATGCCGATCTGGTCGTGCTGAACACGTGCTCGGTGCGGGAGCACGCGGAGGACCGCGCGATCGGGCAGTTGGGGCGGTTGAAGAAGATGCGGTCGAAGGGCAAGGCGTTCAAGATCGCGGTGATGGGCTGTATGGTGGGCGTGCGCGACGACGATCTGCGGCGGCGCTTCCCGTACGTCGATGCGTTCGCGCGGCCGCAGGACTTCGGTCCGATCATGGAGATCGCCGGCATCGACGACAGCGGTGGCGAGTTCTGGCCGACAACGTTCGCCACGCCGGACTCGGTGACGGCGTTCGTGCCGGTGATTCACGGCTGCGACAAGTTCTGCACGTACTGCGTCGTGCCGTATCGCCGCGGGCGAGAAAAGAGCCGCACGATCGAAGACATCCTCAACGAAGTCGAGCATTACTGCGCGCGCGGCGTGCGCGAAGTCACGTTGCTCGGGCAGACGGTCGAGGCGTACGGGCAGGACTTCGCGACGGACGGCTTGCTGGCTGCGCCGGATCTCGGCGACTTGATGCGGGCGATCCATGACGTGCCGGGGCTGGAGCGCATCCGCTTCCTCACTTCATACCCGAAGGACATGACGGTGCGGATCATCGATGCGGTGGCGGAGCTGCCGAAGGTGTGCGAGCACTTCTACTTCCCGGTGCAATCTGGCGACGACGCAGTGCTGGAGCGAATGCGCCGCGGCTACACGCTGGACGAGTACCTGCGGAAGCACGAGATGGTGCGCGCTCGCATGCCTGACGCGGCGATGGCGACGGACATCATCGTCGGCTTCTGCGGCGAGACGGATGCGGAGTTCCAGCACACGTACGACCTGCTGGAGCGCCTGCGCTTCGACAAAGTGCACGCGGCGGCGTACTCGCCGCGCCCGGGGACAATCGCGTACCGTACGCTGGCCGACGACGTGCCGGCGGAGGCGAAGCAGGAGCGGCTGCGCGCGATCGAGCAGCTGGAAGCGCGCGTGTCGTTCGAGATCAACCAGAAGTTCCTTGACACGGAACAGCAGGTGCTTGTCGAAAGCCGCCGCGAAGGGCGGTGGAGCGGCCGCAACCTGCCAAACAAGCTGGTACACTTTGAGGGCGAGGCGGACATCGGGCAGATGGTTGATGTCCGCATCGAGCACGCGACCGCGTGGTCATTGCAAGGAACAGCGCTCCCCGCAACGGTCCCTGTGTAACGATGTTTGGCTCGCCCGAAATACTCATCCTGCCGGCGCTGACGTTCGTCGCGGTCTTCGCGCTCGTCGGTTTGATCTGGAACGTGGCCGAAGGCCTGTTCGAGGAACAACGCAAGGATCAGCGATAGTTCCGTGCCAGCGACCCGCACCATCAACAAGCCGCCTCTCGTAGCGGTCGTCGTCGTGATCCTCACGGTCGTCGAGGATGATCTGCGCGTGCTGCTGATCAAGCGCAGCGCGCAGCCGTTCCGCGACTACTGGGCGCTGCCGGGAGGACTGCTCGCGGACGGCGAGTCGCTCGACCGCGCGGCCGCGCGCAAGCTGCTGGACGAGACCGGCGTGCAGGATGTGTACCTGGAGCAGCTCTACACATTCGGCGAGCTGTCGCGCGCCGACGGCAAGCGCGCGGCCGCGGCGGCGAAGCGCGGCATCGCCGTTGCGTATTTCGCACTGGTACAGCACGGGCAGGTGCGGCTGCGCGAAGGCGGCGAGTGGCAGCCCGGGTGGCACGACGGCTACGCACTTCCGGCGCTGGCGTTCGACAACAACGCGGTCGTCGACTACGCGGTGCGGCGGCTGCGCTCGAAGCTCGACTACACGAACGTCGCGTACAGCCTGCTGCCGCGCCAGTTCACGCTGAGCGAGTTGCAGCAGGTGTACGAAGCGATCCTCGATCACGAGCTGGACAAGCGGAACTTTCGAAGGCGCATGCTGTCGCTGGGCATCATCAAGCCAGCGGGCGGCACGCGGATGGAGGGGGCACACCGGCCGGCGCAGCTGTATGCCTTCGTGAAGCGGGAGCCGGTGGTGGTGTAGGGCGGGCGAGTTTGCAGTTTTCAGTTTGCGGTTTACAGTTTGGGCGCACGGTGTGCGCCTTTTGCGCGCTAGAGGCGCAGTGCGGGTAGGATTTCTTCATGGCTGACATGCATCCTAATGGGCCGCGGACGTTTGCGACGTCGATGCGAGATGGCGTAGCGCTGCCCCGTGAGATGATCGACCGATTCTCCGCGCTGGAGGCGGGGCGGCATCCGACGCTGACGGAGCTGCGGACGGCGCTGGGGCTCGATCTGGATCTGGGAGCGGCGAACGATGCGGCGCGCAAGGCGTGGCCCGAGCGCGGCATGATCCCGAACGATGAGGACTTCGCGCGGGTAATCGACGCGATGTACGGGTCGATCACGTCGACGCGAATGGTACGCGTCGAGATCACTGAGACGGGGCCGCATCCTACGCACGCGCACGAGTCGATCGTCGTGCGCGACGAGGAGCACCTGGTGCTCTGGGTGCTGACGGAGAACAAGACGGAAGCGGGAGCGCGGTTCTCGGCGGAGTCGCACGGTGAGGGCATGGGCGGCTACGTCGAGCCGGGGCGGAGCGGGTCGGCCCTGTTCGATGCCGGTCCGATGCACCCGGGCTCGTTCTTGCTGCCGGTAATCGTCGTGGCGGACGGGCGGCCATCGACGATCGATCTGCCGATCGTCTGCAAGCCTTCGGGCGTGCTGCGTGTGCTGCTTCTGGATGACGCGACGGGCGAGGCGGTGGCAGCGCGGGTGTACCTTCGCGACGACGTCGGCCCGACCGCGCCGGCGGGCGCGACGATGCGCGAGGACGTGCATGGCAACGCATTCTTCCACGCCGAGGGCGAGTTCGATGTGCGCGTGAGCGGGACGGCGCGGCTGCGCGTCGTGCGCGGCATCGAGTACGAGGCGGCGGAGTTCGAGATCCCGGTGCGCGCCGACGCAACCGTCGACGCGCCGGTGCGGCTGCGGCGTTGGTCGCAGATGGCGGCCGACGGCTGGTACAGCGGCGACGTCCACGTGCACCTGCACTACGGCGGCGAGTATCTGCTCGAACCGGCGGATGCGGCGCTGGTGCAGCGCGCCGAAGACGTGCACTTCCTGAACATGATGGTGGCGAACCAGGGCAGCGGTTGGGTGCATGACGCCGACCTCTTCAACGGCGCGGACCACGAACTGAGCAGCGACGACCACATCCTGCGATGGGGCGAGGAGTATCGCAACAACTTCTACGGCCACATGTGCATGTACGGCATCAACGAGCTGGTGCCGCCGATCTACAGCGGCTTTCCGAACAGCGAGCACGCGCACGATCTGCCGGCGAACGCTGCGGCGGCCGCGCACTGCCACTCAGTAGGCGGCACGTTGAGCTATGCACACCCGATGTTCGACAGCATCGATCTCGACGCGGTCTTCTCCCCGAACCGCCGCCTCAGTGTCGAGGCGAAGGAGCTGCCCGTCGACGCAGCGCTCGGACACATCGATGCGATGGATGTGATGTCGTATCCCGGCAACACGATCGAAACGTGCAAGCTGTGGTACCGGCTGCTGAACTGCGGGCTGCGACTCGCGGCGACGGCCGGTACGGATACCTTCATGAACTTCGGAGAGCTTGACGACTTCAGCAACCCGCCTGCGGGCGACCGCGTCTTCGTGCGCGTCGGCGGCGCGTTCACGACGGAGTCGTGGTGCGCGGGCGTGCGCGCTGGCACGACGTTCGTGACGAACGGGCCGATGCTTAGCCTCGACGTCGGCGGGCGCGGGATCGGCGACGACATCGTCGCCCAGGCCGGCGACATGCTGCATATAGAAGCGGAAGCGGGGTCGGCGGTGCCGATCGAGCGCATCGAGCTGCTCGTGAACGGCGACGTGATCGCATCGGCGGCGGTGGACGGCGACAGGCGGCACGCGTCGCTGTCGCACGACGTGCGGATCGAGGGGAGTTGCTGGATCGCGGTGCGCGTCAGCGGGCCCGTGCACGAGCTGGTGCTGGATACGGACGGCGCGTTCGCGCACACGAGCCCCGTGTACGTCACGGTGGCGGACGCGCCGATCGCGAACGGCGACGATGCGGCGTACTTCGTCGAGTGGATCGAGCGGCTGATCGCGGTGACGGAGGCTCGCGCGCGGTTTCCATCGGAGGCCGAGCGCGACGGGGTGGTGGCGCTGTTTCGCGAGGGACAGGGGTACTATCGGGCGCTGGTGTGAGCGATCTCGCAGGAGATTGCGCACGCGGCTGGTTGGCGCAGGCGCCGCGGAGTGCTGCGTCGGTCCGGCGTTGCCGGACACACAGCCGGGGACGGCTATGCCACCGAGCTGCGCGCTTCGGCGTGGAGTCGCACGCGACCGGTTGGCGTTTGCGCGGCGGCGTGCTGCGTCGGTCCGGCGTTGCCGGACTGCAGGCGGGGGTGCCTGCGCTCCACGCTTCGCGTCGTGGTTCTGCTGCGGCTTGCGACATATGGATGTTGCGGCCGGCCAACGCGCCCAACGCATGTAGGACAGGCGCCCCGCCTGATCGCCGTTAGTTACGCCAGGCGCCAGTCCAGAGATTGGGAGCAAGAGCCTCGACAGGTACGCAAGCGCGTGGCGCAGGCGTCCCGCCTGCGATCCGGGCCGTGCGCGGCGACTGCGATCCGTCGCGAGGAGGCGAGGAGTGCGCCGGGCATCCTGTAGGCCGCAGACTGTGGGCGCAAGAATCGGATGGAGAGCGCGGCTTCGGAAGCGTATGGTGCTTCTGGAGGTGCTGCTATGGTTGCGGTGATGGCGCAAGAGACACTCGAGACACGACGCGCGGTCCTGGACGACGATCGGCGATGGCGAGCGGTAGTGGAGAGCGATCGGTCGCTGGACGGGGCGTTCGTGACGGCGGTGCGGACGACGCGCATCTACTGCCGGCCGTCGTGCCCGTCGCGAAAGCCGCTGCGGAAGAACGTCGAGTTCCTGGCGACGCCGGACGCCGCGGAGCGCGCCGGATACCGCGCGTGCAAGCGATGCCATCCGCGCGAGGCTGGCGGCGATCCGCAGCGCGCGCTGATCGAACGCGTGTGCGAGCGGCTGATTGACGGCGATGCGCCTCCGACGCTGGGCGAGCTGGGCGCGGCGTTCGGCGTCAGCCCGTTCCATTTGCAGCGCACGTTCAAGCGGATCACTGGCGTGACGCCGCGCCAGTACGCGGCGGCGCATCGCGTCGGCCGGCTGAAGGAAGAATTGCGTTCCGCCGAAAAGGTCACGGGCGCGGTGTATCGCGCCGGGTACGGTTCGAGCAGCCGCGTGTACGAGGGTGCGGGTCGCGTGCTGGGGATGACTCCGGCGGCGTACGGGCGTGGCGGGCGCGGCATGCGCATTGGGTATTCGGTGCAGGCGTGTTCACTGGGACAGGTGCTGATTGCGACGACGGAGCGCGGCATCGCGTTCGTCTGCCTGGGCGACACGGTGGAGCCGTTGGAGTCGGAGCTGCGCCACGAGTATCCGGCCGCCGAGATCACGCGGGAGGATCGCGCGCCGAAGCGGTTCGCGAACGCGGTGCTGCGCGCGATCCGCGACGGCCACGCCGACGATGCGCTGCCGGTCGATGTGCTGGCGACGGCGTTTCAGGCGCGTGTGTGGCAGGCGCTGCGCGAGATTCCGCGCGGCGAGACGCGCTCGTACACGCAGGTTGCGCGCGCTATCGGCCGGCCGAAAGCGGCGCGCGCTGTCGCGATGGCCTGTGCCGCCAACCCGACGGCGGTCATCGTGCCGTGCCACCGCGTCGTGCACGCCGACGGCACGCTCTCGGGCTACCGCTGGGGTGTGGCGAGGAAGCAGGAGCTGCTGAAGCGGGAGAAGCGGTAGCGGCGCGGACGAATTCGCTACAATGCGTGCACTATGGTGATTCGAAAGCCCGCGAACCCCAAGACGAAGCCGAAGCGCCCTCCAGTCAAGGAACGCAATGTCTGGGAACGGATCGTCGAGCTTGGCGACGCGATCCCCGATCAAGAGATCGCAAGGATGCCACGCGACGGCGCGAAGGACTTCGATCACTACCTGCACGGCTCACCGAAATAATCGTAGGTGCGCGTCGCCTTCTCCATCGCCATGAGTGGCGTGTAGCCTTCACGTATGAAGCGTCACTTCACCGTTTCGGGATTCATCGTCGAGGGCGACAGTACGCTGTTGCACTGGCACACGAAGCTGCAGATCTGGCTGCCATCGGGTGGCCATATCGATCCGGACGAGGATCCGGTGCAGGCGGTCGTGCGCGAGGCGTTGGAGGAGACCGGGATCGCCTGCGAGGTGATCCCGCACGAGGCGGCGCACGCGTTCAGCAATCTGCCGCAGCTCCCGTCGCCGCTGTCGATCATCGTCGCCGATGTCGGCGCATCGGCGAAGGAAGGCGCGCACCAGCACATCGACATGTCGTACGCGCTGCGGTCGCTCGCCGGGGTGGCGCGCATCGCCGCGGAGGCTGATCACGGCTTCATCCGCGTGACGGCCGAGCAGCTACGGCGAGACGAGCATCTGCCCGTGGCGTCGTGCGGTGTGGACATGCCTATGACGGAGGATGTGCGCGTTGTGGGGCTGCGGGCGATCGAGCTGGTGCGGGGTGCGTAGTCTCAGGTTCTAGGTTCTAGGTTCTAGGTTCTAGGTTCTAGGTTCTAGGTTCTAGGTTCTAGGTTCTAGGTTCTAGGTTCTAGGTTCGATAA
>CAYWOO010000056.1:0-82029 GCA_964458665.1 uncultured Dehalococcoidia bacterium | reverse complement strand
TTCGTAGTACGCATGACGCCTCACCGCAAGGCTCGCGAAGAGCCAGGCGGCTGCGAGCGAGCCGAGCCACACCACCGCCTCACACCAGCGTTCGACGAGCCGCCGCCGGAGAGTTACAGGCTCCAGCCAGCGCCGCAGCCCTCGCACGCCGCCGGCGGCTTGTCCGCGAGCATGCGCCGCCGCCAATCCCGGTAGCGCGGTCCGTTCCATATCGTCTCCGCTGCATCTGTGAACAGATTTCCGAGCACGATTTCGCCATAAGGGACACCGGTAAAGGGCGCGATGCAACACGGCAGCACGTTTCCGTTGGCCGTCACGTACATCAGCGACCATGGGCGCCTACAGTCGCGGAACGTCGCGGTTCTTGAGGTCGCGAGCAGCCCACCCGATGAACCCTCACCGGAACCTCGGAGCGTCACTCCCAGCGTAGTTGCCAGCGCTTCGGCCTTCCGAATGGCTTCGAGATCATCGAGATCAGCTCGTTCGTAGAGCGACTCGTCTGCGGCTGCAAGACCACGTTCGGAATAGACGAGGCGCTGGAGATAGACCTCACCGATGCCGATCTCATGCGCGAGTTCGACGAGCTTCGGCAATTCGCGCACGTTGGTCTTCATGCCTGTGATCCACAGCGACACGCGGGGGCCCGATACGCCTGCCTCACGCTTCACTGCGGCAAAGTCGCGCAGATTCTGGACGATCCGGTCGAAGCCATCTGCGCCTCGCACGAGTTCGTAGATCTTCGGCGATGCTGCGTCGACGGACACACGGAGTTCGTCCAGACCGCTCGATGCAATCGCTGCGGCGACCGCGCCGCGCAACAACAGGCCGTTCGTGTTGAAGAGCGCGTACGCATCGCGCCGCTTCACCGACGCGATGATCTCGGGGAGCGCTTTATTCAGCAGCGGTTCGCCGATGCCGTGGAGGACGATGCGATTCAAGTCCGGGAAGCAGTCGAGGATGCGATTGACCTGTTCCACCGTAAGATCCGCCGCATCCTCATCCATGCCCCAGTACTGAGGGCAGGTACGGCACTTGAGATTGCAACGATTGGTTGTCTCGATATAGAGTTCGCGCGGCAAGCCGGAGACGATTTCGCCTCGTCCATCGATCTCGCGCAGGGGTATCGCCGCATTCGTCATCGAACGGGCGTCCCGGCCAACGAAGACGCCGCCAGATCGAGACGTGCCAACCCGGCGGCCGTGCGTGGGCACGCGTCGGCGCCGGTCGACTGGATGAGATCCCGCAGCGCTAAGAGGTCGGCGAGGTTGTCGACGTCGAACGTCTCCTGAACATCCTGCACCCGGAGTCCCAGCTGGGTTGCACGGCTGCGCGTCTGCCCGAGTTCGCGGCCACTGCTCCAGTCGATGTCATCGAACAGGCGCGGCTCCGGCGTCCGCAACGCCAGCAAGTAATATCCACCGTCCTGCGTGGGGCCGAGCGCTATATCGTGATCGTCGAGCGATGCGAAGGCATCGTCGAGCCACACAGTTTCCATATGAGGGATATCCGAACCGATGATCGCGACGCGCTCGCAGCCACCGTCGAATGCGGCTTGCATCGCAGACGCAAGCCGCACCCCGAACGGCGCCTCCGGCTGGGCGGCGAACGTGGCTTCAGGCGCAATGTCCCGAAAGTAGCGCGCCGCGCCGGGGCTGTCGGGCGCGTACGAGACGAGCAGCCGTGCATCCACGCGCCGACAGGTCGCGATGGTATCGAGGAGAAAGGCCTCGTAGACCGAGGCGGCGGCCTCGTCGCCGAGCACGGCCGCGAGCCGGGTCTTCGTTGAGCCGGGCGAGGGCTGGCGCGCCATCACGACGATGCAGTTACGCCCTCGCATCAGTATGCGTACTCCGCGCGCAGGAACGCACCGTGCGCGTCGTAAAAACCGAGCGCGTCGACGGCCGTCTCAAGAGGGGCGTACGCGTCCAGCCGCACGTCACACCACTTGGTCAACCCTTCAAGCTCAAACAGGCGCTTCACCTCTGGGTCGGAGGGATCCATAGCGAGCAGCGCGTCGCGGAAGCGATCAACCGCGGATTGCGGGGCCGCAGGCCCAGCCGTCATGTTGCAATGGTCATACGGGCCGGTGCGAGCGAGAACCACCGTCTGGAGCGGGGGAAACAGGCCATCGCCAATGAACGAGCGATAGTTCCATTCCAACATACAGGCTGCGTCGGCCGTCCCTGCCATCAGTGACGTGGCGGCGTCGCGCTCGCCGCCGACGTGGTCGCCGTGGAGCCCACCCAACAGCTCGTGCCGAAGCACGACGAAGTCTTTCTCTGGCGTCAGGCCTTCACGCCGCAGATGATCGAGCGGGATCAGCGTCGCTTGCGGCGAGTCGATCGCGCCCACCGCGACGGTCTTCCCTCGAAGGTCGGCCATGCTGCTGATACCCGCGTCTGTCCGCACAACGATCACCGACCGGTTGTCGCGATCGGTGTCACGCATGCAGAAGCTGGAGACTTCGAGGCCACGCGCCTTCGCCAGTCGCTGCGCCCTGATCCACGCGAGCGGTGAGTTCCACGCGATGTCGATCTGTCCGTTCAGCAATGCTTCGACCTGGCGTTCGTAGTTCGAGTACAGCACGTAGTCGAACGAGAAGTCACGTTTCGCGAAGTATCGTTTGAAGCCGTCCCAGATTGTCACGACCTTGGGGTCATGCGCGACAGCGCCCAGCACAATCGTGTCATCCTTCATGTCCAGCTCCTTTAGAACAATGGTAGACCGCAGACCGCGCGGCCGATGAAGTCGTAGAGCACGTCCGTCGTCGGCGCCATCACAGTGGCCGCCCGGGCATCGCGGAAGTGGCGCTCGATGCCTGCTTCCTTTCGGAAGGCCGCACCGCCGCAGACGCGCATGGCGAGGTCGGTAACCTCCGTCGAGGCTTCCCCGGCAGCAGCCTTCGACTCGAGAATGCGTAGCATCGCGTCCTCGCGGCCGGTCTCGGCAGCGACCACCGCGTCGAACATCAGCGCGCGCGCCATATCAGTCTTAATCCGCATGCGGGCCACGTACGACCGGATTGTTGGGAGATCGGCAAGCGACTGCTCCAGATGCTCGAGTCGCGCGCCGCCCACATGCGCAGCTGCCTTGGTCGTCGCCGCCTCCATCGTCCCCACCGAGAAGCCGGCGCTCATCAGCTGGAAGTACGGCAGTACGACGCCCATCATCACGTCGAAGCCGCCGCCGTCTGGCCCGAGCATCGAGGATGCCAGTACGATCGCGCCTTCTGCGAGGACTGGGCTCGAGCAATTACCTCGTAGCCCCAATCCGTCGAAGGGCGCCGGCACGCGGAGGCCCATCGTAGCGGCTGGCACCAACCAGAGCGTGCTTGCGCCCTCCGCGTTTGCGGGACGGCTCGACCAGACATATAGATCCGCTTCGCCTGCCGAGGTCACCCAGCTCTTCTGGCCATCGAGGCGGATGCTCTCGCCTTCGCGCGTCGCCGAACTCACCGGCGCCCAGAAGTGGCTGCGCGATCCAGCCTCAGAAAACGCGAGCGTAGCGATCGCGCGGCCGGAGGCGGCCGATTCTCTCACTTCGGGCGAGGCGTGCGCTTCGATCACGGCGGTGGCCGCATAGTGCATGCACACGATCATTGCTGTCGAAGCACAGTGCTGTGCCAACCGTTCGACGACATCCGCCGCGGCCCGATGTCCAAGCCCCATACCGCCAACCTCGGGCCCGCTGATGAGGCCAAGGAGCCCCGCTCCGGCGAGTTCGCTCATAGCTGCGCGCGGAAACACGGCGGAACGATCGATCTCGATCGCCATGGGCGCTATCGTCTTCTCGATGATGGATCCGAGGGATTCCTGGTATTCGGTGCGCGCTTGGGTTGCTTGCATGTGTCTGTTCCTTCCTCATCAGCCGGTCAACGGCCAGCGTCTCAATCCTGGCGGTAGCAACTTCGAAGATGCTTCGTCGAGGCCCAGATGGCGGCCCGATCCGATGAGCACGAGCGCGATCAGCGGGATCCATTCGACCGCGTACTCCCAGGCCCAGATGTTTCGGTCCCAATTGGCGAAGTTCAGATGGAGGGCAAACCCCGCACCGATCATCGCCCCGATGTTCGCGAAGGCGCCGGTGACAAGCATGAGACCGATAGAGACCTCCGTGATCGTGAGCAAGACGCCGAAGAATGTGTAGTGTTCGAGGACGACGTTATCGATGAAGTCCTTGTAGATGCCGACAGGGTGGGTCTGTACGTCATACGCAAGAATCCCTTTCGCACCGTCAAAGTCGATGAGAAAGCCTGGGAACGGATGGATCCCGTCCCATCCAGTCGCCTTCGCGAGGCCGTTCGTCAGGAACAGCAGCCCGAAGCCGACGCGGAGGAACGCGATCCCGTACGAGACCAGTTGCCCGCGCCACGCGGGCGAATCAACCGTAACCAGTGCGTTCGTCATCGACTCTCCATCTCTATGCGCAGCGATACTGCTGCGGCACCGGACCGCCCGCCGTCATGACCTCGAGGTTTGTTTGCATGAGCTCCACTGCATCGCGCAGCGGGAAGATGTCGCGGGACAGGAGCATCGCCTCACCGGCAGACTGGGGATGCCAGAAGACTCCATCAGCGGTGACGGTGAGCTCCGGCGATACATCCTCCGCCCTCAGTTCGATTCCTTCGTGGCTGAAGCCTCGCTTCGTGAGCGGCCGCAAGAAGAATGCTTGCTCGGGTATGCCCAGTTCGCGCACGAAAGCGCGCAACTCCTCGACGTACGGCCTGTTGACGGGCGTCTCCGTCGCACCGACCGCGACCCGGAAGCCGCTGTCTCGCAACGACCGAATGGCGGCCACCGTGGAAGCCCAGGAGCCGGCGCCACGATACGCGTCGTGGATCTCGGCAGTGTGGCCATCGAGACTCACCTGCAACATGATTGGGAGGTGGGAAAGCCGCCTCAACGATTCAAGACGCTGACGCTTCAGCAGCATGCCGTTCGTCAGCACCGTGGTGGGTAGCCGTTCGGCGGCGTATGTGAGCTTCTCGAAGATGTCGGGGAGCAGAAACGGCTCGCCCCCGGTCAGAAACACCTCGTCCATGCCCACCGTCACGGCCTCGTCGATGAGCTGGAAGTAGGCGCCTGGGGGAAGCGTTCGCCGTTCAGCTGTCGGAGAGGATGACGTCAGGCAGTACGTACAAGCCAAATTGCAGTCGAAATTCGTGTAGACCCACAGCCGCGAGGGCGGCGCAGCCAGGTGTTTGGGCGTGGTCTCGCTGAGGGCGTAGCTGGTCACAGGCCTAGCATAGAGTGCAATGCTTACGGAAATCTTACGGCCTGACGGTAACACCTACATCCCTCCTCTGTAAGGCTTTCGTAAGGAACTAGGAATATGATGGGCGAAGCAACATGAGCAGAATCCTCGTCGTCGAAGATGAACCGATGGTGGCCGAAGTCGTCGAGCGTTACCTGCGGCGCGATGGCCACGAGGTGCGGCTGGCCTTCGACGGGCAGGCGGCGCTCGACCAGTTCGCCCATCAGCCCGCCGATCTGATTGTCCTCGACCTCATGCTCCCCAGGCTCGACGGCGCCACCGTCTGCCGCACAATCCGCGCGAGCAGCGACGTGCCGATCATCATGCTCACCGCACGCGGCGACGAGCCGGACCGGCTGAAAGGGCTAGATCTTGGAGCTGACGACTACATCAGCAAGCCCTTCAGCCCTCGCGAGCTGGCTGCCCGCGTACGAGCGGTGCTGCGACGCACCACCAAAGCCTTGGCGCATGCGCGCCGTCTCGAATTCGAGCGCATTAAAGTCGATGGTCAAGCGCGATCCGTCGAGGTCGAAGGACGGCGAGTCGCACTTACCGGCCGCGAGTTCGATCTTCTCTACCACCTCGCGAGTCACTCAGGCCAGGTCTTCGCGCGAGAGCAACTTCTTGCCTCGCTCTGGAATGAGGATATTGACGTTGACGCAAGTACGGTGACCGTCCACGTTCGGCGATTGCGAGAGAAGATTGAAGTCGATCCGTCGCGACCGCGACATGTGAAGACGGTGTGGGGAACGGGGTATCGTTTTGAAGGCTGAGCTGCTGCCCCGCATCAGACTGAGCCGTTCAATCCTTTCGTGCGGTGCGATCTTGGCCTGTGCAACGGGTATGGCGCTGGTGCTAGCCCAATTGATGCTCACGCCGCCTCGTCGCGACCTGCTTGAGCTCGGCTTCTTTCTATCTGTCTCGGGCGCCATGACCATCGTTGTCGGGTGGCTCTTGATCCACCTTGTCGATAGTCGTCTTGGATTGACCCTTCTCGCTAGATTCGTCCTCGTTACCCTCGTCGGCAGCGCCGTGCTCGCCGCGAACATCGTCGTGCTCGCTCGGCTGATGTTCATCTCCACGGATCATGACCTGCAAGTGCTGCTTGCGACCGTGGCATTCAGCACCATCATCGCGGTGTGCTTCGCGACGTGGGTGGCTTCGCAGACCATCGCACGCATCGCCAACGTCAACCAGGGCATCCGAGATCTCGCTAGAGGGAATCTGAGTATCACGATGGAAGTGTCGGGGCGTGATGAGGTGGCGACACTCGCCGAGGACGTGCAGGCGCTTGCACGGCGACTCACGGAAGCGCGGGACGAACGCCTCGCCCTGGACGCCGAGCGCCGCGAGTTGACGTCTGCTATCTCGCACGACCTTCGGACACCGCTCTCGACGATTCGGGCGATGGTCGATGCGCTGGAAGATGGCGTTGTGAGTGATCCGATCGAGGTGAAGCGCTACTTTGTGACGATCCGTCGCGATGTGGAGCGGCTGGACCGCATGATCGATGACTTGTTCGACCTCGCGCAGATCGACGCAGGCGCCATGAGGCTTCGCCGGCAGAGTATTACGGTGCATGAGGTCGTCTCCGAGGTGGTGGACGCAATGCGCGCACGAGCACAACGCGCCGACGTCGCGATCGAGCTGTCTATTCAGGATGAACTCCCCGCCGCGATGCTGGACGGCGACCGGCTCGAGCGAGCGATTGCCAATCTCCTGCGTAACGCACTCGAGCACACTCCATCTGGAGGCCAGATACACGTGCTCGTGGGTGGCGATGACGGTCATGTCTCAGTGGCGATCTCCGACACGGGCGAAGGCATCGCCGAAGAGGATCTCCCCAACATCTGGACGCGGTTTTATCGTGCCGAGCGCTCACGAGCGCGCGCTAGCGACGCATCGGACGGCGCAGGTCTCGGGCTGGCGATCACAAAGGGCATCGTTGAGTTGCACGGCGGCCAGGTGCAGGTGCGATCCCGGCCGGGCACCGGGTCTGTGTTCACGATCCTACTCCCCATGACATCGGATGGTTGACATGCAGAAACTCGAAACCATGCGGTGGCTTCGAACCGCCGTCGGAGTAGCGGCAGTCTTTGTGATCGTCGGCGTGCTGGGATATGTCTACCTGCAGAAGGGCGACCCGCCAACTGCGCTCGAAGCCGATGGCACGCGTGTTGAGACCGGCCCGGTCGACACACCCGCCGCTGCACCGCGTGAAGGCTCCATCGCACCCGACTTCGTCCTCGCGGGTTACGATGGTCGGGCGATACGGCTCGCCGACTACCGTGGCAAGACGGTGCTGTTGAACTTCTGGGCAACCTGGTGCACGACTTGTGCAGAAGAAATGCCCGACATGCAGCGATTGGCCTCCGAACATCCTGACGACTTGGTCGTACTGGCTGTGAATCAGGCAGAAGGCAGCGGTACGGCGCAGGCATGGTCGGACGCACGCGGGCTCACGGCCCTCGCCTTTGCGCTCGACCGCGACGAGTCCGTGAGCGATGCCTACAACCTGCCGGCGGGCCTCCCGCACAGCTTCTTCATTGACAAGGACGGCTACGTACGCGTCGTCGTTCACGGCGGCCTGACATATGAGGCAATGCAGCAGCGGTTCGCGGAGACGAAGTCGCCGCAACGAACGGACTAACTGAACAGGGAGCGAAGTTGTGCTGTCGAAACTCACGCCCTATGCGCGCTCGTCTACGTGACTGCGCGGCGGCGGACAATGACGATAGGGAGCAGGGCATGGGCGAGCGCGACGTCTACACACACGGACACCACGACTCGGTCTTGCGCAGCCATCGCTCACGCACGATCGAGAACTCCGCCGCGTACCTCATTCCGTCGCTATGGACCGGGCTGGAGGTACTGGATGTGGGTTGCGGCCCCGGCACGATTACGGTCGATCTCGCGCGACGGGTCGCGCCCGGCCGCGTGGTCGGCATCGATCGTTCGGACGAAGTCGTCGCGCAGGCCGCGAAGTACGCCACAGAGCAGGACGTGGCCGTGACGTTCGAGACCGGTGACGTGTACGCGCTCGCGTACGACGACGATTCCTTCGACGTGGTACACGCGCATCAGGTGTTGCAACATCTCACCGATCCTGTCCGCGCGCTGACGGAGATGCGGCGCGTGACGCGGCCGGACGGCGTGGTGGCGCTGCGCGACGCCGACTACTCATGCTTCTCCTGGGCGCCGCTTGATCCGCGCCTCGACCGCTGGCTCGAGCTCTATCGCGCCGTAGCCCGGCGGAACGGCGCCGAGCCGGATGCGGCGCGCTTCTTGAAGGGCTGGGCGCTCGCCGCGGGCTTCAGCGATGTTCAAGCATCGAGTTCCACGTGGACGTACGCGGAGCCAGAATCCTGCCGCTGGTGGGGCGCACTCTGGGCCGACCGTTGCGAGCTGTCGGCGTTCGGCGAGCAGGCGCTGTCCTACGGTCTGACCGATCGAGCCGAACTGACGGATATCGCGAGCGCCTGGCGGGAGTGGGCGGCGCGTCCGGATGCGTACTTCTCCGTGCCACACGGCGAAGTACTGGCACGCTTCTGACAGCCGGGACGACCGCCCTGCACGCTTCGCGTCCAATGTTGGGTCCATGATGCGGCATGTCGCGGGCTGAACGCCCACGCTCCGCCGTGGGGGATCTTCAGCGCACCCCCGCAGCGCTCCGTGCTCTTGTCACTACAGCTTGACGTTCGATGGCTGCGGGGGTAGCGTGGGGTGACAACCGAATATCGATGCGCTTGAGGCGACTCACGCCCGTGTGGCTGAGTCGGACAGGGGAAGCCGGTGCGAATCCGGCGCTGTCGCGCAACTGTGAGGCCGTTCCATCGCGGCCGAGCCAGAATACCTTCCTCAAGCAAATCCATGAACCTTCGCGTGAAAGGGGCAGGATCATGTTTCAGCATTTCTGACGCCTGACCCCGAACGAATTCGTTCGGGGTCACTGTTTTTCTCAACTCGACGATCACCACTATCGAAAGGCTGTACGTGATGCGACTCATCGCTCTCGCGTGCCTGGGTCTGGCGTTCGCGCTGGGCGGCACACAACTCTACGCGGCGCAACCGGAAACCGCTGCGGCGCAGCATGCTATCGACTTCATCTACACGCTCCAAAACGACGACGGCGGCTTCCGCGATGCCGCGGCGGTCGCACCGTCGTCGCCGGGAATGACGCTCGAGGCGACGTTCGCGTTAGCGGCGTTCGGTTTGAATCCGGCTACCGTGAAGAAGAACGGCCATTCGCCCGCGGACTTTCTCGCGACGCAAGCGGCGGCGTTCTCGGCGACGCCGGGAGGCGCGGCGAAGCTCGTCGTGGGGCTGGCGACGATGGATCTTGATCCGGCGGCGTTCGGCGGCGTGAACCCGCTAGCGCTCATGGATGCGAACTACACCACGGCAACGGGCGCCTACGGAGCCGACGTGTTCGCGCAGTCGCTGTTCATGCTGGCGGACGCTGCGCTAGGGCGAAGCGTGCCGACAGAGGCGATCACATATCTGAACTCGCTGCAAAAGGCGGACGGTGGTTGGGAGTTCTGCTGCGCATATGGCGAGGACACGAACGCGACAGCGCTGGCGATCCGCGCGCTGATCGCCGCCGGTGTTGCTGCGAGCGATACGCATATCGTCAACGGCGTTGCGTACCTCAAGGCGAGCCAGCAGCCGGACGGCGGCATACCGTACTCCGCGCCGGGATCGTCCGATCCAAACTCAACCGCATATGCCATCCAGGCGATCGTGGCAGTGGGCGGGAGTCTCGACGCGGGCGGCGCGTGGGACGCGGGCGCCGGCGCAACGCCGCTCGTCGCGCTGAAGGCATCCCAAAACGCGACGACGGGCGAGCTACAGTACTTCGGCACGGACAGCGCGTTCGCGACGTACCAGGGTGTGGCGGGACTGATGCTGTCAGCCTTCCCGGAGCAAGCGGAGTATTCTACCGAAGGCACGATTTCGACGAGCACCGCGACGCGCACGTCCACGAACACGCCGACGGCTACGGCGACCCCGGCGACGCCGACCGCGACCTTCACGTCGACGTCTACCGCGCACGTGAAGACGAGGACCGCGACGAGTGTGCCGGCCACGGCGACGCCCGTCGCTGCGGCGACATCGACTGCGCCGGCCGGTGGCGTGGTGAATGGCAGTTCCGCAGCCGCGCCGACGCGGCTGGCGGCGGTTGCGGGTGAGTTCCGCCTGCCCAGCGCGGGCGCGGGTCCCGATGGCGACGCCGGCACGCCCGCATCGGCGATTGTTCTGCTGCTGATGGGTGGCGGTTTGCTCGGAGCGGGCACTGTTTCCATGCGCAGATGGCGAGGCACGGTGTGAGCGCAGCGGCCGAATCCAGCAGAGCGCGGCGCGTCCCGGGAGCGATGCCGGCGCGCCCGCGCTCGCCCGCCGCACATCCCGCGGCGTGGGCCGGGTGGCTGGCAGCGGGCATGACGATGGTGTTCCTCACGTCGAATCCGCTGTACCTCGCGACGGTCGCGCTCGTTGCGTTCGTCGTATACGGGACAACGCGCCGCACCGATCGACGAAGTCTCGATCTGTTGCTGCCGATCTCCCTGCTGTTCACATTGTCGATGCTGCCGCTCAATCTGCTGACAGGGAGCACCGGTGCGACGCCGCTCTTCGATCTGCCGGAAGTGACGCTTCCTGGATGGCTTGCAAGCGTCACCTTCGGCGGCACGATCACCGCTGAATCCCTGGCGTACGCCGCGAGCCGCGCCGTCGGCATCATCGCGATCGTCGTGATGGTATGCGCCTTCAACGGCGCGATCGACCACTTCCGGCTGCTCAAGCTCGTACCGCCGGGACTGGCGCAACTGGGGATCATCGTAACGGTGGCGTTGCTGCTGATACCGGAGACGGTTGCGCGCGCCGCGGCGTTGCGCGAAGCGCGCGTGCTGCGCGGGCATCGCGGTGGATTGCGATCGTACACGGCGCTGCTCATCCCGCTACTGGCGGAGTCGCTGGAACGATCTGTACAGCGCGCTGAGTCACTCGACGCACGCGGCTTCGGCCGCCTCGAGGCCGGATCGAGCGCGACGGCCTCGGTGTTAACGGTGGCGTGCGTCGCGATCGCCGCGTCGACAGCATTCGCGTCGTACTACACGGCGCATCACGGTTTGATGATGACGATCGCGGTCGCCGCAAGCGGCGCGGCGCTGCTCGCGGTCTGGCGACAGGGGAGCGGGAACGCCGCCGTCCGTATGCGGCGACTCCCGTTGTCCCCGCGCGACGGCGGCGTGCTCGTGGCGGCGCTGTTCGGCGCAGCGATGTTCGTGATCCTGCGCGCGACTGAGCGCGGCGGCATCACGTACCTGCCGTTCCCGGAGGTCGCGGCGCCGGCGTTCGGCCCGGCCGGCGCGGGAGCCGCGCTGATGCTGCTGGCTCCAGCTCTGTTGTACGAGCGAGGGCGTCCGCAATGACCACAATCGTGGAGACGCGCCAACTCGGGTTTCAGTACGCGAACGCGCCACGTCCGGTTCTGTCCGATGTCTGCTTCGATGTCGACGAAGGCGAACTGCTGGTCGTCTGGGGGCCGTCGGGTGGGGGCAAATCGACGCTGCTACGCTGCTTCAACGGCCTGGTGCCGCACTTTCACGGCGGCGCATTCTCAGGCTGCGTGCGCATCGCTGGCATCGATACACGCACGCGCCAGCCGCGCGAGATGGCGAGCGTGGCCGGGATGGTGTTTCAAGAGCCGGAGACGCAGATCGTCGCACAGACCGTCGAAGACGAGATCGTCTTCGGGCTGGAGAACCTCGGGTGCGATCGCGCGCTGACGCGCAGGCGGCTGGAGGAGATGCTGGACGCGCTGGGGATCGCGCACCTGCGGGCGCGGGCGCCGGCGTCGCTATCCGGCGGCGAGCAACAGCGCGTGGAACTGGCGGCGGTGCTAGCGATGCACCCGCGCGTCCTGCTGCTCGATGAGCCGACGTCGCAACTCGACCCGCAGGCCGCGCAGGACGTGCTGGCGAAGGTGCTGGAGCTGCGTGACGACCTCGGCCTCACGGTGATAGCGTCGGAGCATCGGCTCGACCGGCTGGTGCAGCACGCCGACCGCATGATGCACATGCCGGGCGACGGCAGTGTGTCGATCGCAGCGCCGCGCGACGCGATGGCCGCATCGCCATCGGCGCCGCCGGTAAGTCTGATCGGAGCGGCACTGGGGTGGTCGCCGCTGCCGCTTTCGGTGGCGGAAGCGCGCAATTTCGCCGGGCCGCGGCACGAACGTCCGACGGTGGTCGTTGCCCAATCGGCGGGAGACGTGATCGCCAGCGTGCGCGATCTTTCGGTGCAGCTCGGCGGCCGCGACGTGCTGCGGCGCGTGACGCTCGATCTGCGAGCCGGGGAGATCGTCGCGCTCATGGGGCGGAACGGCGCCGGCAAGACGACGTTGCTGCGCGCACTCGCCGGGCTCGTCGCACAGAACTCTGCCGCGATTGTGTTCGCGCGGCCGGAGATGCAGGATGAACGATACCGTCACCTCGCGTTCGTGATGCAGGATCCGGCGTCGATGCTGTATCAGCGGACCGTGGCGCGCGAGATCGGTGACGTTCTGCAAGGGACGCGCCGCGACGGTTCGGTCGGAGAAGCGCTGCGCGCGTGGGAGCTGGAGGAGTTGGCGGAGCGCGATCCGCGCGACCTCAGTGTCGGCGAGCGGCAGCGCGTCGCCCTGGCTGCGATGCTCGTGGGATCGCCGCGGCTGATCCTGCTGGACGAGCCGACGCGCGGCATGGATGCGCACACGAAAGAGCTGCTACTTGTCGAGCTGCGGCGGCGGCGCGACGCCGGGGCGAGCATCGTCATCGCGAGCCACGACGTGGAGCTTGCCGGGCGCTGCGCGGATCGCGTCGTGCTGCTGGCGGAGGGCGAAGTGATCGACGACGGGCCGGTGCGCAGCGTGCTGGCGGGCTCGATCGCCTTCAGCACGCAGGCGAACAAGCTGCTTGGCGGCGGAGTGCTGACGGCCGACGACGCGATCGCGCAGGCTCGCGCGGAGGCGATGCGATGAGGCTTCGCCTTGCGATGGCAGGTGCGCTGTTCTTCGCACTCGCGTTGGCGATCGGGCTCGGAACGACGGCGCAGGCGAGTTCGGCGGCGAGCACGGCGGGCGGAGCTTCGGTTTGTGTTCCGGCAGAGAGCGCAGCGAACGCTGCCGACGTGCATTCCGCCGCGATCGTCATCACGTTCGGTGATGGTAAGCCGACTCGGAAGATCTGCGTTCTGTTCAACGAAGACTCGATCAGCGGCCTTGATCTGCTGCAACGTTCCGGTTTAAGTCTCGTGCTGGGCAGCACGGGCGGCGTGGGCGTATGCGCTATCGACGAAACAGGGAGCACCGACTCAGCGGACTGCTTCAAGTTCTGCAAGAGCAATCCCTGCCAGTACTGGGCGTACTTTCAGTGGAAGAACAACGCGTGGCAGCTCTCTCCAGTAGGGAGTGCGTTGCGCGTGATTCACGACGGCGATACGGACGGCTGGTCGTGGGGCCCGGGCAACGGCGCCGCGCCAGAGGGTCCTGGTTCGGTCTGCCCCCTGCCGACGACGACGCCCACACGGACGGCAACGTCGCAGCCGCCGACTGCGACACCAACACCGGCAACCGTGGAGTCAGCACCAGCGGAAGAGCCATCGGAACCACCCGCCTCGACGCCTCGTCCTGCGACGCCGTCCGCGGCGACGACGTCGCTCGCGGGGCCCGCCGGCTCCACATCCGAGGCACCGACGGCGGCAACGGACGCGCCTCCTAATTCGGCGAGCGCGCCGAACGCTGCCGCGTCGGCGTCATCCGTGAACGCTGTCGCGGGAGCAGCGGTGACGCCGGTTGCATCGGTGAGCGCGGGCGCTTCGTCCACGGCGAGCCCCGACGTGCCGACCAACACTCCAAAGGCCGGCGTCGCGATCGTGGAGCCGGATGCCGGCCTGCGAAACGCGTCAACGGCGCAGCGACGCAACGGTGACGGCTTCGACATCGTGCCGGTCGCGGGCTTCGGCTCGGTCGTGGCGGCGCTGGCCGCGGTGGGCGGCTTCATGTGGTATCGGCGGAGGCAGCTCGATGCGTGACGCTACGCTCGAACTGGCGCGCGTGCCGGCGATGCCGAAGCCGGCGCTGGCGCGCATGGCGTCGCCGCTGACGCTGCTGGTGGCGAGTGCCGTCGGCGTGGCGGCGTTCTTGTACCCGTTCGTGCTCTCGACGGCGCCGCGGACCGAAACCGGCGCGCACGCCGGCGATGCGCCGCTGATCTTCGGCCTGCTGGCTGGCCTCGCCGCCCTGCTCTTCCTCATCGAGCTGGCATCGGGTGGCATGAACGCGAAGGTCGCGTCGGCGCTGGCCGTGCTGACCGTGGCCGCTGCCGCGCTGCGTTTGCCGACGCTGCCGGCTGGCGCGAGCGCGTTCTTCTTTCTGATCATCCTCAGCGGGTACGTCTTCGGGCCGCGCTTCGGCTTTCTGCTCGGAGCCCTGTCGCTGGCCGTGTCGGCGTTCGTCTCGGGCGGGTTCGGTCCGTGGGTGCCGTTTCAGATGTTCGCCTCGGGCTGGCTGGGGATGACGAGCGGCTGGCTGGGCGCGGTGCGGCCGTCGTTCGTCCGCGGAAGGCGCAGCGAGATCGTGTTGCTGATGGCGTTCGGCATCGTAGCGGGCTTCGCCTTCGGCGCGCTGATGAACATCTGGTTCTGGCCGTACACCGTGACGAGCGAGGACATCTCGTGGCACGCGGGCCTGGGATTCGTACCGACGCTGCGTCACTACTGGGCGTTCTACGTGCTGACGTCGGCTGGATGGGACGCGTGGCGCGCGGTTGCGAACGCGGTGCTCATCGCCGTCGCGGGGCGGCCTGTGCTGGATGTGCTGGTGCGATTTCACGATCGATTTCTCGTGACGATTTCCGAGTAGCGCCGTACCCGCGTGCGTCGCAGGAGCATTGTGCCCGCATGCGGACAGACAGATCCGCGCCTACACGCATGGGTACAGGCGTACCGCCCCGATTTCGGCTGGGTGGGTCTGGATCTGACGACGCGGCATCGCAGTCGGTCCGTGCGAATCTGACGATACAGCACCTTCCAGCACAGCAATAAGCATCGATTCACCGCGGAGAGCGCTGAGGTGTTGGCGTGCTGACCGTGATTGGCCGCCTACTTGCGCTTCCATGATAATCCGAAGCGACCTTCATCGCCCTAACGCAGGCTGCCCGCGTTCCGCGCCGTCGGCTGGAGCGCGGCGTTCCGGATCTGTTCTCTGGCTGAAAGGAGCCGCGCTCGTGAGTGGATTGTTCTCCGTCGAAGGCAAGGTCGTCGTCGTGACCGGCGGGTCGCGTGGCATCGGGCTGATGATCGCGCGCGGGTTCGTCGAAGCGGGCGCGAAAGTCTACATCTCGTCGCGCAACGCCGAAGTCTGCCGCGAGGTAGAGGCGGAGCTGTCGAAGGCCGGGAGTTGCGTCGCGATTCCCGCGGACCTGAGCACGGAGGCCGGGTGCCGCGAACTGACGGCGGCCGTTGGGGCACGCGAAGAGCGGGTGCACGTGCTGGTGAACAACGCGGGCGCCAACTGGGGTGCGCCGCTGGCCGAGTACCCGGACGGGGCGTTCGACAAGGTGTTCGCGCTGAACGTGAAGGGCGTGTTCAACCTGACGCGCTTCATGACGCCGCTGCTGGAGCGGGCCGCCAGCGACGACGATCCGGCGCGTGTGATCAACATCGGCTCGATCGACGGGTTGCAGGCGCCCGCGTTGGAGACGTACGCATACTCGTCGAGCAAGGCAGCGGTGCACCACCTGACGCGCACGCTGGCGCACCGGCTGGCAGGCAGCAGGATCACCGTCAACGCGATCGCGCCGGGACCGTTCGAGAGCAAGATGATGGCGGACACGCTGAAGAAGTTTGGCGATTCAATCCGGGCATCGTGCCCGCTGCGTCGCATTGGGCGACCCGATGACATGGCGGGGACGGCGATCTTCCTCGCGTCGCGCGCGGGCTCGTACCTCACGGGTACGGTGATTCCGGTCGACGGCGGGATTTCGACGCGGCACGGGTGAGGATGGCCCTGCGAGGAGCTAGCTTGAAGGCGCGGCGCCGCGCTTCCAGTCGCGAAAGGCGGTGAGCAGGTTAGCTTTCGCGGCCGGCGACAACGAATCCTCCGTGAGCGTACCGGTGACGCGGATCGTCTCGCGCATCTGATCAAGGTAGTTGGCGCAGCCGCGGCATATGCTGAGGTGGTCATCGAAGCGGGCGCGATCGGGCTCGGACATGGCAGACTCGAGATACTCGGTCACCAACTCCACAATCTCTTTGCAGGTGATCTCGTCGTCGATGCTCACTCCTTACCGCGCCTCCCCGACGTAGACTTCCAGCGCCTTGCGGACCTTGCCGCGCGCCCGATGCAGAAGCACTCTCTGATTAGTGTCGGAAATCTTGAGAAGGTTACAGACCTCCAACGACGTGAGTCCGTCAATGTCGCGCAGCGTGATCACTTCGCGCTGGTTGTCCGGCAGCGTTCCGATGGCAGCACTGACGTGCGCCCGCGTCTCCGACGAGGCGGCCTGCGATTCGGGGTTCTGGCTCCACTGGCCCGGGGGCGTCGTCCAGTGGTCGGGCCAGCGGGCGCCCGCCGGCTGGAAGCGGTCGGCATCGACGGACGGTTCGCCCGCTTCGGTCGACGCGTCGAAGAGCGATGAAAACGGGATCGTACGCGACTCTCGGCGGGCGCGGCTGCGGGCAACGTTCAGCAAGATGCGGAAGAGCCACGTCTTGAGTGACGAGCGGCCCTCGAAGCGGTGGATGCTCTGTAGCAGGCCGATCCACGTCTCCTGGACCACTTCCTCGGCGACATGCCGATCCCTCACGTAGACGAATGCCAGTCGCTGAAGTCGGCTGCTGTAGCGTTCGACGAGCGCGGCAAACGCGTCGTCATCGCCGGCACGCAGCGCCGCGATGACGCTTCGATCTTTGTCGGAGGCCGGCGTCCCGTCCAGGTCATCGGCAGGCTCGGAGCCGGTATCGTCCACCATCAGCGCGACTATACCGTGCTGGCGGAATCCGCCGAAGCGCCAACGTAGACGGCGGGGGGGCGCCGCGGTGGCGTTGGCGATTCGCCGCTGCATCCAGCCGTTGACAAGTGGCATACCGGATCACGCGCGGATGATGGAGCGAGCAGCGCCGGCGTGACCTCGGCCGAGAACCGCCAAGCTCTCGAACGCGTATACCCTGCGTCAGGAAATCGTCTCCAAGGAGGATCATGGACAGGTTCAAGATGGTTATCTCACGGCGCGCATTGCTGCGGAACGCCGCGGCGGGCGCGGCGGGCATCGGCGCGATAGCAATCGCTGGCTGCGGCGATGACGCGAAGAAAGCGCTCTCTACGGTTGCGCCATCGCCAACCAGCGGCGCGACGACGCAGCCCGCCGCATCGCCGACGGCAGCTCCGGTGCAACCCGCGTGGACGCGGGTGCCGGCTGGACCGGGCCCTGCCGCGCGGCGTGACCACAGCCTGACCTTCAATCCGGATGACGGGCTGATCTACCTGTTTGGCGGACGCGCGAAGGGCGTCGCGGACAACCAGTTGTGGACGTTCGATCCGAAAGCGGCGTCCTGGCGGCAGATGGCGCCTACAGGCGCGGCGCCGGAGCCGCGCTTCGCGCACAACGCCACGTACGACGGCGCGAAGAAACGGCTGATCGTCGCGCTGGGTCAGGGTAACGGCGACGCGTTCTTCAACGATGTCTGGGCGTTCGACGCTTCGGGGTGGACACAGCTCGATGCGGCATCGGCCGATCGGCCGCAGATACGCTATGGGGCCGGCGGTGCGTACGATGCGGCTGGCGGACGCATCCTCATCTCGCATGGGTTCACGGATCGCGGGCGCTTCGACGACACATGGGCGTTCGACCTGAACGGCGGTGCCTGGACGAACATTGCGACATCGGGTGAAGTGCCGATCGAACGCTGCCTGACGCGCTGCCTGTGGCTGCCTGCATCCGGATCGATGCTGCTATTCGGCGGACAGACGGACACAAATCCATTCCTGGGCGACTTCTGGACACTCGACGTGGCGAAGGGAGTATGGGCGGAGAACAAGCCACCGGTTCTGCCCGGTCCGCGCAACCTCTATGGCGCCAGCCTTGGCGAAAGCGGCAAGCGCTGGTACGCCGTCGGTGGCAACACACCGGACGGGCCGAACGCCGAGACCTGGGTGTACGATATCGCTACAGCGGCCTGGTCGCGCGTCGATGCTGCCGGTGAGGCGCCACCCGCGCGGTACAGCACCGACGCGGTGTACGCGAGCGGCAAGCTGTACATCTTCGGCGGCAACGACGGCAAGGGCGAGATCGACGACATGTGGGCGCTGACGCCGGCCGTCTAGCGAGCGCCAGTACGGCGCTCTGCACAATCCGGCCGTGGCATGGTAATTCTTGTGCATCGGCCGTCTCTTTGCTTCCGCCGCGCGCAAGCGTGATCTAGCTTGACTCGCGTAGCGGAAGGAATCGCCATGAATCGGACGATCAGGCGCTTGCGCGGCCGCGTCCAGCGGCTGCAGTTCCAGGCGCCCGGTGTGATCGCGGGCGTGCTGCTGCGGCCGAAGATTGCTGGCGTGAACCGCGATGTCGTACCCGAGACGTGGGACGCCGTTGCCGGCGGCTGGCACAACTCCAACACCGATCTCGCGTTCTTCGACGGCTGGTTCTATCTCTGTCACCAGACGTCGCCGTACCACATGGGGTCACGCCGCAGCCGGCTGTTGCTCTGGCGCTCACGAGAGGCTCGCCTGTGGGAGAAGGTACGTGAGTTCAAGAACGAAACCGGGCGCGAGTACCGCGACCCGAAGTTCGCAGTGATCCACGGGCGCTTGTTTCTGTACGTGCTGCCCAACCTGACGCTACGCGCGGTGCCTACCGGCACGGTGTACACCTCGAGCGCGGACGGTGAGACCTGGACGCCGATGGCGCCGATCGACCCGCCGGGGTGGCTGTTCTGGCGGCCGAAGACGCTCGACGGCGTCACGTGGTACGTGACTGCGTACTGGCACGATCACGGCCGCTCGATCCTGCTGAAGTCGACCAACGGCGAGCAGTGGACGCAGGTATCGCAGGTGTACGAGGGCGAGGGAAACGACGAGACGGACTTCGAGTTCCTGCCGGACGGCCGCATGCTGGCGACTGCGCGCCTGGAGGGCCACGCCGACACGCAGTGGGGCGACCCGGATGCATGCACGCTGATCGCACTCGCGCCGCCGCCGTACGAATCGTGGACCTACGCGAAGAGCACCGTAACGCGGCTCGATGGCCCGTGCCTGTTCCCCTACAACGGGCGCGTCTACGCCATCGCGCGCTACCAGGCGACGCACGCGCGCAAGTACGTGGAGCTGGGCGGCATGTACAGCCGCAAGCGCACATCGCTCTTTCTCGTCGAAGAGAAGGCCCTGCGGTATCTCACGGATCTGCCGAGCGCGGGCGACACGTCGTACGCCGGCGTCGTCATGCAGGGCGACGAGCTGTACGCCTCGTACTATACGAGCCCGCCCGATAAGGACATCACGTGGGTGATGGGCATGTTCCGGCCATCAAACATCATGATGGCGCGGATCTCCCTACCGGCGCTGGAGCGGCTCGCGCTTTCGAGGCAGCACGCGGGCTGACAGCCCGCGCAACGGAACACCATAACGGAACACCAAATCGGTGGCGGCGCTGATTTTGCGTCAGGACGATGCCGCGGCCGTGTCGGCGTCCTTGTTCGCGCTCGACTTTACGCGCAGCAGTTCGCCTGGGCGAATCCCCATCATCCACATCGCCACCAGCCCGAGCGCGATGTTGAACGCCGTGCTGATCAGGTGCATCCCGACGGCAAAGGCGAGCGCCTGTTCCGTGGGCACCTGGTACGCCTTGAGCACGCCGAGCAAGATAACCTCATAGGTGCCGAGGTTGCCGGGCGTCAGCGGGAACACGGTGATGACTGCGACCGCGACCGTGATCGATACGTACGCTCCAAGTGGAACATCGAGGTGGAACGTCCGTCCGTATGCCCAGATGATGGCGATGTCGACGACCCACCCGACGATGTTGAGGACGAACGCGACAGATAGTAGCCGCGGGTTACGCACCAGTTCGAGGCCTTCGTGGAAGCTCGGCCATCGCTGGCGGAGCGGGCTCTGTACCCGCGCAGGCAGCCAGGTGAGTACACGCCAGTCCGGGAATTCCTCCGGAATGAGTCTGCTGCCGACCGCCGCCGCGGCGAACACGATCACTGCGCCTGCCGCCATCAGCAGCAGCACACCGCCAGACGCAACGCCCGCAGCCGGAAGCGCAAAGCTGAGCGCGATGAACAGCACCATGACGAATGCGTTCACGATGCTTTCCGCACCGCGGCTCGTGATGAGGCCCACGCGCGACAGCCCGTAGCGATTCGCGACGATCTGCATTTTCGCGACGTCACCAGCCGCAGCCGGGACCACCGCATTGACGAGCGATCCGATCAGGGTCGCCCCGAACAGGCCGCCGAATGGCGCGCGTCCGACCTTCACGAGCGTGATCTGCCATTCGACGGTGTGGACCATCCGCGCCGCGAAGTAGATGGACAGCGCCACCGCGAGCCAGCCGTACGCGGCGTGGTCGAACGCGTGGAGCAGTTCGCTCAGGTCGATCTGCCAGACGGCCAGCGCCAGCAGCACGGCGGCGAACACGATCTGGAACGTCCACGCGCTGCGGGCGATGTGCGCGACCGGGCTGCGCTGCGGCCGCGCGCCGACATTCGAGGGATCGGAGTGGGGCACGCGTTCCTCCGGCGTCAGTAGAGCCAGATCACGCGGAGTTCACAAGGCGGGCCTGCGTCCCAGATCGCCTCGATGCGCACGCTACTCGCCGACCAGCTTCTCGATCTCCTCGCGCGTCAGGATGAAGGCGTCGCCCTCCGACGCGACGGCGCCCAGCGTGACGAGACATTCCGTGAACAGCTCACGCGTCTTCAACTCCAGATCCTGGAGCTTCATATCGGTCATGACGCCCAGGATGTGCTGGCCCTTCTTCACGTGGGTGCGCTCGTCCGAGCGGATGAAGTCGGCGATGTGGCCGACCATCGAGTCGTTGCGCTTCTCCGCTTCTTCTATGAAGCGGCTGATCGTCTTGAGGATGGCGACCTCGCCGAAGAGGTTGATCTGCGCCATCGCGTACTCGGGCTCCATCGGTCCGCGGCAAACCGATGGGCTGAGGCGGTTCGGCAGCTCCCACGGGTCGTAGCCCGACGCGGCGAGCGCGCGATGGCCGATCTCGGTGTGGCGTGCCTCGTCCCAGGTGATGCGCGCGAGCTGGTATTCCGTGTCGAACTCCACGAAGCGCACATCCCAGATGAACGTTCCAAACGCCTCGATCGCATCTACCTCGTCGCGCTGGGTCCGCATGAAGTACATGCGGATCGCTTCGTAGGTGTTCTGTGTGAAGCGCGGACCGCCGTCCGCCTTGTCGTAGTCGCCGGTGTTGGTGAACGTCAGCATCCGCGAGTCGCGCATCGGCACCGTGCCGCGCACGTACGGCGTCACGTCGACGCGCATCTCCACTGGCTCGTCGCAAGCTGCGTCCGCGCCGCTTACGCCGCCGATGCTGCCGAGCACGCGTTTCATGTGCCAGCGCCACGCCGCCAGCCGCGCCTCCTCGATGCCGCCTTCCAGGTAAGCGCCGATCGCGGCCTCCGCCCACGCAAGCATCGGCTCGTAGTCCGTGAGCACACGCCTCATCAGCCGGATCGTCGGTGCGTCGGTGACCTGGTCCGTATCGTCAATGTGGTGGCGATAGGCAGTAGCAAGCGCGGCGCTGACGACCTGGTGGACGCCGACGAGTAACTCGGCGGTGTCTGTCGCGGAGAGCATCTCGTCGACCAGACGATCGATCGCCGCGTCTCGGAAACCGTCGACGTCGGCGATGCGCGGGGTCTCCTGTTCGGTCAGACGTTCGCGGAACAACCGCGCGGCGTCGGCGTGATAGAAGATGTGGCGTCCGGTCTCGATCTTCACTTCGAAGTCGGGAATCGCTAGCGTCCATGAGCCGAGCGCCTGCGCGAGCCGCCGCTCGAAGTAGAAGTAACGAAGTAGACGGCGCTTGTTTTCGGCAACGGTGAACTTCCCGCCAAGCTCGCGGGTGTCGCGCGGGAATCGATACGGGTACGCCTTCCGGCGTTCGATCGCCGCGGCGCGCTCGTCCGCGCGCGAGTTCGCGGGGAAGATCTGCGGCTTTTTCTCGTGATCAGGCTGTGATGATGCGCCGTTGGTGGACATGGTCGCCTCCTGGTGGGTCCCGTCGTGCAATTCTACGATGACAGGAGGGAGTGTGGCGATAGCCAGGGGCGTGCGGACGTTCGAATTGACGGGAATCGCATGCCGAATGAGGTTCGCACGGACTGAAGTCCAGGCTCCGCGCGGGCCACGCATTACTTCCTTAGCTGCGGCAGGGGCATGGTCGAGAAGAACTCTGTCGGCCTCACGCGCAGGACGACACGGCTTTCCTTCGCCGCGCGCTCCTGGATGGCAGGCAGCGCCGCGTCGGGGATGGGGTTGCCCGTCATCTTCTCGCCGACGCGGCGCATGGCGGCCGCCGCGCCGTGCTCCTCGATGGACGCCTTGCCGTAGACGAGTAGGTACGGGAACGGGAACTCCTCGGCGAGCACGCAGAGCGAGATATCCTCGCTCTTGCGGACGGCGCGCGCCTTGAAGCGGGATGCGGTCGTCGAGATGATGACGTCGGCGCCATCCATCACGTAGTAGACGGGCGACATGTGCGGCGGCCCGCCCTTGCGGCCGATGCCGACGATGACGAGCCGGTGGCTCTCGAGGAATGCTTGCTGCTCAGCGGTCGCTGGCATGGTGATCCTCCGCTCTGTGAACTCTACTTGATATCGTTAGGACTCCGGGGCTCGTCGAGGCCGGGCTGTTCTAGATGATCAGCGCAGTGACGTTCCCGGATTGAAAGTGGAGATGTAACCGATATGGCACTGCACCGCATGAACTCCGTAACAATCGGCGTGCCCGACGTGGCAGCCACGTCGGCGTACTACAGCGAGTTCGGGCTGACGGAGACGAAGCCGGGCGTGTTCGCGACGCCGGACGGCGGCGAGCAGCTGCGGATCGTTCACGCGCCGATTCGACGGCTCGTCGAAGTATCGATCGGCGCCGCGGATCCGGACGATATCGATCGCGTCGCGTCGCAGCTCACGACGATCGGTGTGACGCCGCAGCGCGCCGGATCGAGCGTCAGCGCTGTCGACGCGGGCACGGGCGTCAACGTGCGGGTGGAGATCGCGCCGAAGATTGTGCAGGACGAGGAGCAGGCGACCGCCTATAACGGGCCGGGCCGCATCGACCGCGAGGGCCGTTCGCCGCGGTTGCGTCCGGACGACTCGCTCGTCGGCGCGCGGCCGCGCAAGCTCGGCCACGTGGTCGCGGGCTCGACGGACATCGAGGTCAGCAACAAGTTCTTCACGGAGGGCATCGGCTTCAAGGTCAGCGACAGCGTGAAGGGCATCGCGCACTTCATGCGGTGCTCGCAGGACCACCACAACCTGCTCGTCCAGAAGTCGCCGGTGCAGTTCTTGCACCACACGTCGTGGCAGGTCGCTGACGTCGATGAGATCGGACTGGGAGCGCAGGCGCTGCTGACGAAGGACCCGTCTCGGCACGTATGGGGGTTCGGGCGGCACCACATCGGCTCGAACTTCTTCTGGTACTTCCGCGACCCCGCCGGCAACTTCTCGGAGTACTACAGCGACCTCGATGTGATCGTCGACGACCAGTTGTGGAAGCCGCAGGTGTGGGAAGGGATGCGGTCGCTGTACTCGTGGGGGCCGCCACCGCCCGCATCGTTCATCCGCCCGGACGATTTGGCGGAGCTGATGGCGGGGAGCCACCCAGCCAAATAAGCACAAACCGTCGAGACCAAGAACCCTCTCCACGGCGTGGAGAGGGTGGCGCCGACGGCGCGGGTGAGGTGCTCGTACCGCCCGCTGCTGTGAGTTACCGGAGAGAAGAAGATGAAACTCGTCACCTACACCAGCGGCGGCAACACACGGCTCGGAGCGATGCTCGACGACAGGACGATCGTCGATCTGAATCGCGCCAGCGGCGGCAAGTTGCCGGCCGACATGATCGGCTTCCTGAATGCGGGCGATGACGCGATGGCGGTGGCGAAGACCGCGGTCGATGCCGCACGCGCTGCCGGTGCGGCGGGCGCTTCCGCGACCGCCGTGATCTTCTCGCTCGATGTGCCGGGCACACGTCTCGAAGCCCCCGTGCCGCGACCGGGCAAGGTGCTGGCGATCGGCCTCAACTACCGCGACCACGCGGAGGAGACGGGCGCAGAGATCCCGAAGCGCCCGATCGTCTTCGCCAAGATGTCGACGTGCATCACGAGCACGGGAGCGCCCGTCCACCTGCCGAAAGTCAGCTCGGCGCTCGATTGGGAAGGCGAGCTGTGTTTCGTCATCGGCAAGCGCGGGCGGCACATCGCCGCTGCCGATGCGATGTCGTACGTCGCCGGCTTCTGCAACGGCAACGACCTCTCGGTGCGCGACTGGCAGTTCCACGCGCCGACATGGGTGAGGGGCAAGGGCTTCGACACGCACGGCCCGATCGGCCCCTGGCTCGTGACGAATGACGAGATACGCGACGTCAACGACCTCGACGTGAAGACGTACCTGAACGACGAGTTGGTACAGAACTCGAACACGAAGCACCTGATCTTTGGCATCGGCGCCATCATCGAGTATCTGTCGGCGGCGTTCACGCTGGAGCCGGGCGATGTTGTCTTCACCGGCACGCCAGCGGGCGTCGGCCTCGGGCGCAAACCGCCCAGCTACATGAAGGCCGGCGATGTCGTGCGCGTCGAGATCAGCGGCCTCGGCGTGCTGGAGAACCAGGTGATCGACGAGCCGTAGCCGCCGTGCTGGCGCGTGCGCGCGGACGCGCTACGATCACGCGATGACGTCCTGGTTCGATACCGCCCGCTTCGGCATGTTCGTCCACTGGAGCCACTGCAGCCAGCAGGGCATCGAGCTGTCGTGGCCGCTCGTTGGCGGCGTCTTCAGCGCTCCCAGCGCGAAGGACATGGCGGTCGCGCAGTATCACGCAACCGCCGCGACGTTCGATCCGAAGCGCTACGACCCGGGGGAGTGGGCGCGCATGGCGAAGCGCGCCGGGATGACGTACGCCGTCTTCACGGCGAAACACCATGACGGCTACGCGATGTACGACACGGCGACATCGGAATATGGCGTCATGCACTCGCCGTACGGGCGCGACATCTTTCGCGCATTCGCCGACGCGATGCGCGCCGAGGGCATCCGCGTCGGGGTGTATTTCTCGCTGATCGACTGGCACCACCCTGACTACCCAGCGTTCACCGATGCCGACAAGCCATACGTATTCGGACGCTGGAGGCAGCCGGAGCCGGAGGCGTGGGCGCGCTTCATCGACGTGATGTTCGCGCAGATCCGCGAGTTGCTGACGAATTACGGCAAAATCGACGTCATCTGGTTCGACGGCGGCTGGGAGCGCTCGACGACGCAGTGGCGCTCGAAGGAGCTGGAAGCGATGATCCGCGAGCTGCAGCCGGAGATCATGATCAACGATCGCCTCCCAGGTGTCGCCGACTATGTGACGCCGGAGCAGTTCGTGCCGGCGCAACCGCCGCCCGGCCCGTGGGAGACGTGCCTGACGATCAACGAAACGTGGGGCTACTGCCCGGCGGATCGCGAGTTCAAGTCGGCGCGGCGCATCATCCAGACGTTGTGCGAGGTCGCCGGCAAGGGCGGTAACCTGCTGCTGAACGTCGGACCGATGGACGACGGCGGCCTGCAGCCGGAGTTCACGGAGCGTTTCGCCGTCATCGAGCAGTGGATGGCGCGCAACGGCGAGAGCATCGTCGGCACCACGCCGGGCCTGGAGCCGTGGCAGCACTATGGCCCGTCGACGCAGCGCGACGGCCGGGTGTACGTGCATCTGCTCTCGCGCCCGTACGACACGATCTCTGTGCGCGGCGTGCGCACAAAGCGCGTGAAGGCCGTGACGGCGCTGTCGGACGGGGCGGCGCTCGAGTTCAAGACGCGCACGTCCCTGATCGACCAGTTCCTCAATACGGACCCGCTTGGCGAGTTGACGATTGCCGTGCCGGAATCGAGCATCGACGACAACGCGACCGTGATCGCCATCGATTTCGCCGACAAGCCGCTGACGTAGCGGCCAGACACGGAGGCCTCGTGTTCCGACTCGACAACAAGATCGCCGTCGTCACTGGCGCGGGTTCCGGCATCGGTCAGGCGATCGCGCACACGTTCGCGAAGCAGGGCGCGCGCGTCTTCGTGCTCGAACTGAACGAAGCCGCCGGCGCCGAGACCGCGGGGCGCATTCGCGCTGATGGCGGCACCGCCGACGTCGTCGCGTGCGACGTGTCCAGTATGGCATCGGTGACGATCGCGTTCGACCGCGTCTACACCGCCGCTGGCCGTATCGATATTCTCGTCAACAACGCCGGAATCGCGCACATCGGCACGGTCGAGACCACGACCGAAGCCGACCTCGACCGCATCTACAGCGTCAACGTCAAGGGCGTCTTCCTCTGCTCGCAGGCGGCGATCCCGAAGATGATCCATCGTGGCGGCGGGGTCATCCTCAACCTCGCGTCGATCGCGTCGCTCATCGGCCTCGAGGAGCGGTTTGCGTATTCGATGAGCAAGGGCGCCGTGCTGACGATGACGCGCTCGATCGCCGTCGACTACATCAAGCAAGGCATCCGCTGCAACTGCGTCTGCCCGGCGCGTGTGCACACGCCGTTCGTCGATGGCTATCTGCGCGACACGTACCCCGGCCGCGAAGACGAGATGTTCAAGGTGCTGTCCGAGTACCAGCCGATCGGCCGCATGGCCGAGCCGGAGGAGGTCGCCGCGCTCGCGCTCTATCTCTGTTCGGACGAGGCCTCGTTCATCACCGGCCAGGCGTACCCCATCGATGGCGGAGTGCTGGTGTTCTAGCACAGCGGGAGTGGCACAGCCGTCCCCGGCTGTGAGTTGCTCGATGCGAGGATCAGACGAACTTGAAGACCTATGCGCAGACGCTGGACCTCAGGGACGACCCGATCAGCATCGCAGCGTACGACGAGCATCATCGTGCGGTGTGGCCGGAGGTGCAGCGCGGGCTGCGCGCGATCGGCATCGAGCAGATGCGCATTTGGCGGCTGGGCCGGCGGCTCTTCATGTTGATGGAGACCGTCGATGCGTTCGATCCTGACCGCGACTTCGCGCGCTACATCGAGAGCGATCCGCGCATCCGCGAGTGGCAGGAGCTGATGGCGTCGTTGCAGCAGCCCGCACCGGGCGCGCAGCCGGGCGAACTGTGGGCGAACATGCAACTGGTGTTCGAGCTGTGACCGCTCTTGCCGACCTACGCCAGCAGTGGCCGTTGCCGTCCGCGCCGCGGCCTATCGTCGTCATCGGCGCCGGCAGTATCGTACGCGACGCGCATCTGCCCGTGTACTTGCGGCTTGACTTTCCGGTTGCGGGCATCTTCGATGTAGACGCCGCGGCTGCGCGCGAGCGGGCAGCCGCGCTCGGGATCGCGCGCATATTCGACTCACTCGACGACGCGCTGGCAACGCAGGGCGCTGTGTTCGATGTTGCCGTACCACCGCAGCACATCGCGGGCATCCTCGAGCGCATGCCCACAGGCGCAGGCGTGCTGATCCAGAAGCCGATGGGACGCGACCTCGAAGAAGCACACCGCATCCGCGCGATCTGCCGCGAGCGGAAGCTTGTTGCGGCGGTCAACTTCCAACTGCGATTCGCGCCGAACATGCTGGCGCTGAGCGACGCACTCTCGCGCGGGATGCTCGGCGACGTGACGGACGTCGAAGTGCGGCTGAACCTGCACACGCCGTGGGAGTACTGGGCGTTCCTCGAAGGCGTGCCGCGCCTCGAGGTGCTGATGCACTCGATCCACTACATCGACCTTATCCGCTCGCTGATCGGCGAGCCCTCCGGCGTCTACTGCCGCGGCGCACGCCATCCGAAGCTCGCGAAGTACCCGGACGCGCGCACGAGCATCATCCTCGACTACGGCGACATGGTGCGCTGCAGCCTGACGCTGAATCACACGCACACGTTCGTCCCGCGCTACGCCATGTCGCAGATCAAGATCGAGGGCACCAAGGGCGCGGCGATCGCGAAGATGGGCGTGAACCTCAATTACCCCGACGGCGAGCCCGATGAACTGACGATCGTTCACGCAGGCGGTGACTGGGCGAGCGTGCCGTTGCGCGGATCATGGTTCCTCGAGGCGTTCGAAGGACCGATGTCGGACGTGCAGCGCTTCGTCGCCGGCGAGGACGATGCGCTCGTATCGAGCGTTGAGGACGCGTACAAGACGATGGCGGTCGTGGAGGCCTGTTACGAATCGAGCGCGCACGGCGCGACCCCGATCCCGGCGGACGGCTGACGATGGCGCCTCGCATCGACGCGCACCAGCACTTCTGGCGCTATTCCCCGCAGACGCATGCGTGGATCGACGACAGCATGGCCGCCATCAAGCGCGACTTCCTGCCGCCCGACCTCAAGCCGCTTCTCGATGCGGCCGGCTTCGACGGCTGCATCGCCGTGCAGGCGGAGCAGAGCATCGCGGAGACGGAGTGGCTGCTCGGGCTCGCCGACGAGCATCCGTTCATCCGGGGCGTCGTCGGCTGGGTCGATCTCTGCGCACCCGACGTGACGGAGCAGCTGTGGCGCGTCGCCATGCACCCGCGCCTCCGCGGCTTCCGCCACATCGTGCAGGACGAACCGGTCGGATTCATGCTGCGGCCCGACTTCCAGCACGGTGTCGCCGCGCTCGCGGAGTTCGGTTTGACGTACGACATTCTCATCCACGAGCGGCAGTTGCCGGAGGCGCTCGCACTCGCGCGCGCGTTCCCGGAGCAGCCATTCGTCATCGACCACATGGCCAAGCCCGCGATCCGCGACGGCAGCATCGACGCGTGGCGCGCTGGCATCACAGCGATCGCCGCGAGACCGAACGTCTACTGCAAGCTCTCCGGCATGGTGACGGAGGCCGACTGGCAGTGCTGGCGCCCAGCCGACTTCGCGCCGTACATCGAGACTGTGCTCGAAGTGTTCGGGCGGCGCGTAATGATCGGCTCGGACTGGCCCGTGTGCCTGCTCGCGGGCGAGTACGCCGGTGTGATGGCGATCGTCACGGATGCGATCGGCGCGCTGTCGGCGGGCGAGCGCGATGCGATCACGGGCGGAGCTGCGGCGGAGTTCTACGGGTTGACCGCGTAACCACACGTCAAACGCCTGTCATCCTGAGCAGCGCGAAGGATCTTGCTGGTTCAGAGTAGATGCTTCGCTTCGCTCTGCATGACAGCATCTCCGTCGACTTTCCGCCTCCCGCTTCTCGCTTCCGGTCTCCCGCTTTCCGCTTCCCACGTCCCACCTCGCACTTCTTACGCCCGCCAAACCTTCCCGTTCGGGAACTCGTGATCATCGAGCGAACGCGGGTGCATCGTGATGCTGAAGCCGGGCGCGGTCGGCGGGATGTAGTGGCCACGGCGCACGACGATCTCGTCGACAAAGTGCTCGTGCAGGTGCTCTGCGTACTCCAACGCGCGGTCCTCGAGGCTGCCGCTGACGACGATGTAGTCGATCAGCGAGACGTGCTGGCCGTACTCGCAGAGGCCGACTCCGCCGGCGTGCGGGCAGACGGGCACGCCGAACTTCGCCGCGAGCAGCAGCACGGCGAGCACTTCGTTCAGCCCGCCGAGGCGGCAGGTATCCATCTGCAGGAAGTCGATCGCTTCGGCCTGGAGCAGCTGCTTGAACATCACGCGGTTCGGGCAGTGTTCGCCCGTCGCGACTCCGATCGGCTTCACGGCGCGACGGATCGTTGCGTGGCCGAGGATGTCGTCGGGGCTCGTCGGCTCTTCGATCCAGAGCAGCTTGTACGGTTGCAGCCGCGCCATGTGCTCGATCGCCTCGCCAACGTCCCACGCCTGGTTCGCGTCGACCATCAGCGCGTTGTCCCAGCCGATCTCTTCGCGCACGAGCTGGCAGCGATGCTCGTTCTCTTCGGCGTTGCGGCCCACCTTCAGCTTGAAGCGCGTCCAGCCGTCGGCGAGCGCCTGGCGGCATAGCTCGCGGATGCGCTCGTCGGCGTACCCCATCCAACCGACCGAGGTGACGTAGGCGGGATAGCCGTCGCGGAGCATCTCCGCCTCGCGTGCGGCGCGCTCCGGCACGTTGCGGCGAAGGATCCCGAGCGCTTCATTGGGCGTCAGCGCGTCGGTGATGTAGCGGAAGTCGACGCAGGCGACGATCTGCTCGGGCGTCATGTCGGCGACGAGCTTCCACACCGGCTTCCGCTCGACCTTCGCCCAGAGATCCCACGCGGCGTTGACGATCGCCGCGGTCGCAAGGTGGATGGCGCCCTTCTCCGGCCCGATCCAGCGCAGCTGGCTGTCGCCGGTCATCCTGCGCCAGAAGCCCGCCATGTCGCCGGCGATCGACTCCAGCGTCTCGCCGACCACCAGCGGCGCCAGCGCATTCGCGGCGGCGACACAGATCTCGTTGCCACGGCCGATCGTGAACGTCATGCCGTGGCCTTCGACGCCGTCCGCTCCGTCGGTCTCCAGCACCACGTACGCGGCCGAATAATCGGGATCGGTGTGCATGGCGTCGGACCCCGCCTGCGTGCGCGACGTCGGCATGCGGATGTCTCGCGCGCGGACGCCGGTGATCTTTGTGGGCATGAACCGCTCCTGATCTATGATGCGATGCGACGGGATGATACAGCGACCCCACGCAGGGCACGATGCTGGCGTAGGGGCATTCCGTAGAATGCCCGCGTCCGCAGGATGCCACGGGCGATGCCGCTGTGCTTGATGCGCTGGCGGAGCGGTTCGTGCGATGATGTCCGCAAAGCGCGCGGAGGCAGGCGAGGACGCCTGCGCCACGCGCGCATGCAGCGACAGGAAGAATCGATGCCAGTACACGCGCCGATGTCAACACAACCGAAAAACGCGATCGTCATTCTGCTGGACAGCCTCAACCGGCACATGCTGGGGGCGTACGGCGGCACGGAGTTCCTGACGCCGAACCTCGACCGGTTCGCTGCGCGGGCGCTGCGGTTCGAGAAGCACTACTCCGGCTCGCTGCCGTGCATGCCGGCGCGGCACGATATGCTCTGCGGCTCGCTCGATTTCCTCTGGCGCCCGTGGGGCTCCGTGGAGATCTGGGAACGCACGATCACGTCGTACCTGCGCGACGCGGGCGTGACGACGATGCTGATCTCCGACCACCCACACCTCTTCGAGACGGGCGGCGAGAACTACCACACCGAGTTCACCGCCTGGGACTACGAGCGCGGTCACGAAGGTGACCCGTGGAAGACGCGGCCCGATACGTCGTGGCTGGGCGCGCCGCCCATGGGCCGCGCGCAGATGCCGTACGACAACTCACGCGGCTACTTCCGCGGTGAGGCCGACTTCCCCGGGCCGCGCACGATGGCGGCGGCGGCGCGTTGGCTCGAAGACAACGCCGGCTACCACGACCGCTTCCTGCTGTTCGTCGACGAGTTCGACCCGCACGAGCCGTTCGATACGCCCGACAAGTACGCGCTGATGTACGACGACTCGTGGCAAGGTCCGCACCTGATCTGGCCGCCGTACATCAGCGGCGCAATCGCGGCCGGCGTGCTCACCGAGAGGCAGGCGCACCAGTTGCGCGCGTGTTACGGCGGCAAGCTGACGATGATCGACGCGTGGTTCGGACGCGTGCTCGACACGATCGAGCGGAACGGCATCTGGGAGGACACCGCGGTGATCGTCTGCACGGATCACGGCCATTACCTGGGCGAGAAGGACATCTGGGGGAAGCCGAACGTGCCGATTTACGAGACGCTCGGACACATCCCGCTGATGGTGTCGTGGCCGGGCGTTGAACCGGGCGCAACGGCGGCGCTCTCGACGAACGTCGATATCTTCGCGACGCTCGTCGATCTCTTCGGCGCCGACGTGAAGCATCGCACGCACGGCAAGTCGCTCATCCCGATCATTCGCGGCGAAGCCAGCTCCGTGCGCGACTACGCGCTGTCGGGCGTGTGGGGCCGCGAGGTCCATCTGATCGACGAGACGAGCAAGTACGCCCGCGCGCCCATCGGCGACAACGCGCCGATCTCAATGTGGTCGAATCGCTGGTCAACGATGCCGATCGCGGCGCGACCGAAGCTGCGCCTGCCGCTGCCCGACGATCGCGCGTTTCTGGACCGCATGCCTGGCTCGAAGGTGCCGGTGATCCGTCAGCCATTCGTGCAGGGCGACCGCCTGCCCTTCTGGGCGCTCGGTCCGTTCAGCGGCAACCATCTCTACGATCTGTACAACGACCCCACGGAGGATGAAAATCGCGCGGGCGAGCGGCGCGAGCGCGAGTCGGCCGACCGCCTGCGTGCTGCTCTCATCGAGATCGAAGCTCCGGAAGATCAACTGGCGCGCCTCGGGTTGCAGTAGCGCAACACTCGAAGCGGCACCTCCGTGCCGGTGCACGTCGCGCGTACGCTCGAACGGCGAATCTGCTACAACGCATGGGCATGGACGGCATCGACGACGCTTCCTCCCAGGCTCCGCCCTCCCTACTCGCGCGCGTGGATCGCAGGCGATTTCTGCTCGGCGTCTTCGGCGCCGGTCTCGTGGCCGCGACGTGCGGAGGCGACGACAAGACGCCGTTCAGCTCGCCCGGAAGTCCGCGGGCGACGAGCACGCCCGAGCGTAGCGTTCGGACGATCGCGGAGGAGAACCAACTCGCCGGCGACGACGGCTGGAAGATCGCCCGCCCGGCGCTGATCGGCGAGATCACCGCGTATTGCGGGCAGGTCAGCGTCCAGCGTGGCGACACGCTGGACGTACACGTCAGCACGATGACGGACGGCGCGAAGTACGAGGCCGACGTCTACCGCATGGGCTGGTACGGCGGCGTCGGCGGGCGCAATGTCCGATCGATCAAGAACATCGACGGCGAGAATCAAGGCCGATGGGATCCGCTGCGCGGCGTGCAGGAGTGCACGACGTGCAAGGTCGACCCGGACACGCTGCTCATCGAGTGCAACTGGAAGCGCAGCCTGCAGATCAGGATCGCGGATGACTGGGTGAGCGGCTACTATCTCGTAAAGCTGCACGAGATCAAGACGGACACGTCCGTCTATGCCGTGTTCGTCGTTCGTGACGACGATTCCAGCGCGCCGGTCATCGTGCAGGCATCGACGAACACGTGGCAGGCATACAACGTCTGGGGCGATGCGAGCGCCTACGGATCATTCGGCGCGGACCGGCGCTACATCGAGAAGACGCGACGTGCGTACCGGTTGTCCTACGATCGCCCGTACGACGTCAACATCAACGACAAGATGCAGCTCGGCGCCGGCGAATTCTTCCGCTGGGAGTACAACTTTGTCCGCTGGGCCGAATCGATGGGCTTCGACATGACGTACACGACGAACGTCGACGTGCATCTGCGCGGCGACACGCTGAAGCGGCATCGGCTGTTCGTCTCGCTGGGCCACGACGAGTACTGGTCGAAGCAGCAGCGCGATGCGGTCGAGGAGGCGCGCGACCGCGGCGTGAACATCGCGTTCTTCAGTGGCAACGAGTGCTACTGGCAGAGCCGGATCGAATCGTCGTCAGCGGGTGAGAAGGCGCGCGTGCTGACCGTATACAAGGACGCATCGCTGGACCCCGAGGCGCGGGACAACCCGAAAGAAGCGACCGTGCTGTTCGCGGATCCGCCGGTGAGCCGGCCGCAAAGCATGCTTTCGGGCCTCGCGTACGGATCGAACACGCAACCCGACTACATCGCGTGGAAGCCGGTGAATGTGGATACGTGGATCTTCGCCGGTACCGGCATCGAGGAGGGCGACGAGTTCCCCGGCATCGTCGGCTATGAGTACGACCACATGGCGCCCGCCGACAAGCGCCCCGAGGGGCTCACCGTCGTCGGCAGCTCTCCCGTCAACGGCTTCCTGGGCACCGATACGTCCATCTCAGCCGTGCATACGACGGCGAGCGGCGCGACCGTGTTCGCCGCCGGCACGATTGCCTGGAGTTGGGGCCTCGATGACTACGGCCACGAGGGCTACGGCGCGTTCGCGGACGACCGCCTGAAGAAGCTCACCGAGAACATCATCACCCGGCTCACCGGGCCCCGCACGGTTCCGCCGCCGCAGTAATCCCAAGCGGATACAATCCAGCCGATGCATGAATTTGAGGCGGAGCGCCCTTTCGAAGCTCCACAAGGCTCGTTTCTCGGACACGTGAACATTGTTATGTTCACGTATGTGCTCGACGGGGCGCTATCGTTCGCGGCGGGCGTGCTGGTGGCGCGCGCCCTTGGCCCCGGCGGGCGCGGCGCGTTTTCGCTGTTCATCGTGTCGACCGCGATAGTACAGATGGTGCTGGGCATCGGTTTCGGCAACGCCGCCCTGTACTTCATCAACAAGCGCGAGCTGGCGTTGCGGGACGTGATGAGCGCGGCGCACGTTGTGGCGCTCGGAGCGCTCGCGATCACGGCGGGAATCGTTGGTGCGATCGCGCCGTGGGCCGGCGACAGCGTACTTGGCGAGCACATCTCCCCGTGGCTGCTCATCGTCGCCGTGCCGATGCTGATCTACGCGTCGGCGCTGCGCGTGCTGCTGCAGGCACTCAGCCGTTTCGTGGCGATGGGCTTCGCGACGATTGTGCAGCCGGTTGTGATGTTGGCGCTCGTCGCCGCTGACTATCGCCTCGGCGACCCATCGCCCGCCCGCATGGTGGCGTTCTGGATCGCGTCAAACGGCGCGACCGCGCTCGCTTCGCTCATCCTCCTCGGCGTCGCCAATGTCAATCTGGCGCACATCGTCCGCCCGCGCTGGGCTGTCTTGCGCAAGCTCGCCCGCTTCGGGGTGCAGGGCGAGGCGGGCAACATCCTGCAATTGATGAACTATCGCCTGGACCAGTATCTCGTCCGGGCATTCGTCGGGCTGGCGGGTGTCGGCATCTACGCAGTCGCGGCGTCGATGACCGAAGCCGTGTGGATGGTCGCCAACGCCGTCGCAATCGTTTTGCAGCCGCGTCTCACATCGGCGGATGTCGACGATGCGCGTTGGATGGCGCCGGTCGCTGCGCGCAACACGATCCTCATCGCGGCCGCGGCAGCCGGTGCGCTCGCGGTCATCGCGCCGCTGCTGCTGCCGGCGCTCTTCGGCGACGCCTACGACGGCGTGGTGACGGCGCTCTGGCTGCTCCTTCCCGGAACCGTAGCGCTAGCCGGTTCGAAGGTGCTCACGAGCTACATCTTCAGCCAGGGCCGTCCGCTCGTGAACACGATGATCACAACTGCGTCACTCGTCGTGACGCTCGTCGCGCTCGTCGCGCTCGTACCGCCGTTCGGCGTGAACGGCGCGGCCGCAGCGTCTTCGATCGCGTACGCGGCGCATCTTGGTGCGGCGCTCTACGCGTATCGCCGCATCTCCGGGCAGCCGGTGCTCGAAGCAGTGATACCGCGTCCGTCTGATGCGCGCTTGTACACGGATGCGCTGCGCGGCGTCATAGCGTGGGTCTCGCGCCGCGAGTCATCGGCCGCCGCAACGACGACGGCTGCTACACCGCGCGGACGCGGCGGGTGAGCATGGACGTCGAACCCGTCGCGGCGGAGCAGCGCCTGCGAATCGCCGTCCTTGGCGACTTTGACGGCGTACACACGCGCTCGTGGCTTCGATGGTTTGTCGAGCGCGAGCACGACGTGCACGCGATCTCGTACTACCCGCCGCTGGCGCCGCTCGATGGCGTCGCGCTGCACGTACTGAAACCTGGTGCACGAGCGGCACGGCCAGGCAGCGCACGCGCGGCCGCTGACGAGCGACCAATGACGCGCGCGCGCGGCATCGTTCGCCTCGCCCACGGCCTGCGCTATCGCGCGGCGGGCTTGCAACGCGTGGTGCGCGAGATTCGACCGGACGTGTTTCACGGGCACTTCCTGGTTGAACACGGGTTCTATGGTGCGCTGGCGGATTTCCACCCGTACGTTGTGACGGCCTGGGGGTCCGACGTGCTGATCGAGCCACGGCGCGATCCCGTGTCGAAGCTCATCGCGAGGTGGACGCTCGGACGCGCCGATCTCGTCACATCGAACAACGCGCATATGGCAGACCGTATCGTTACGCTCGGCGCCGCACGGGTGAAGGTTCATCTGATCAGGCTCGGCGCGGATCGCCTCTTCCTCGAACGCCACGCCGAATCGGTCAACGTCCGCATGACCGATCTGCCGCGCACGCCGACGGTCCTGAGCACGCGAGCGCATGAGGCGCTCTACAACATCGGTGAGATCATCGACGCGTATGAGCACATCGTGCGCGCGCGGCCCGGTGTGCGGCTGATCGTTGCGCACGGCGGCTCGCAGTCAGCGGAGCTTTCGCGACGCGCGGCGTCCAGCGCGGGCCGCATCGAGTTCATCGGCTTCGTCGACCGCACAGCGCTGCGGGATGCGATGACAGAGGCACACGTGTTCGTGTCGGTGCCGTCGTCGGATGGGACATCGGTCGCGCTGCTTCAGGCGATGGCGGCCGGCTGCTTCCCGATCGTCGCGGACCTGCCGACGCAGCGCGAGTTGATTAAAGATGGCGTCAACGGGTTCCTCGTGCCGCTGCACCGCCCCGAGATCCTCGCCGAACGCATCGAGCGGGTCCTCGCCCAGCCCGAGCTTCGGCGCGCCGCAGCGGCACGCAACCGGGCGATCGTCGACGAGCGTGGCCTCAACGAGAACGAGATGGCGAAGATGGAAGCGCTGTACCGGCAGTTAGCCCGTCGCAAGCCAGATATCCTTCACTCATGACTACACCACACATGTTGCGCGCGCTCGAACTCGCGGACGGCGTGCTCGGCTCGACGAGCCCGAACCCGAGTGTGGGATGCGTGATCGTGCGCGACGGACGCATCGTCGGTGAGGGCGCCACGCAACCCGTCGGCGGTGCGCACGCTGAGGTCATGGCGCTACGCCAGGCGGGCAATGCCGCGCGGGGGGCCGACGTGTACGTCACGCTCGAGCCGCACGCCCACCAGGGGCGCACGCCGCCCTGCACCGACGCGCTGATCGAGGCGGGAGTGACGAACGTCCGCATTACGATGCTCGATCCGAATCCAAGGGTCTCAGGTCGCGGCGTCAAGGCACTGCGCTCGGCGCTCGTGACTGTCGACATTGGTGATGGTGCGGCGGAAGCGGCAAAGCTGCTCGAAGCGTACGTCAAGCACAGCACGACGGGTGTTCCGTTCGTCATCGCGAAGTTCGCGGCGACGCTTGACGGCAAGATCGCGGCATCGAGCGGCGATTCCCGATGGGTGGCGGGCGAAGAAGCGCGCGCCTGGGCACACGGCTTCCGCACGCGGGTCGACGCGATCATGTGTGGCGTCAACAATGTGCTGCTCGACGATCCTCAGCTCACGTCGCGCCCCGGCGGCGTGATGGCCGAGCGCCAGCCGCTGCGCATCGTCGCCGATTCGCGCGGCCGCACGCCGCCGAAAGCGAAGGTGCTCGGCCCCGGCGGCCAGACGCTCATTGCGACGACGGACGCCTCGCCGCAGGCCTGGCGCGACGCGATCACGGCCGCTGGCGCAGAGGTGTGCGTGCTCCCGGCGGATGCGCAGGGCCACGTCGACATTGGCGCGCTCTTGCGCGTGCTCGGTGAGCGCGGAGTACTGTCGCTGCTCGTCGAGGGCGGCGGCGTGTTGCACGGCAGCTTCTTTGGTGCCGGGCTGGTCGACAAAGTACACGCGATCATCGCGCCGAAGATCGTCGGTGGCAGTGCGTACCCCGCCGTTGCCGGCGCGGGCGTCGCGCGCATGGCGGATGCCGTGACGCTGCGCGATATCGAGGTGCTGCGCCTGGGCGCGGACGTGGCGTTCGTCGGATACGTGTAGCCGGGCGATCATATTGACGACGATGCCCGGCTTGCAAGTGACGGCGGTACACTTGAGCGTTCCCGAGCACCGACCGATCTGGTCGCTTTTGCCCGATGGCGACGGATTTCGCAATGCGAAGCTCGAACGCTGCGCTTTCGTCAGCCTGCGGTCGGGATGATTGACGCTATGTGGACTTAGTGTTAAGGTGACACCAAGTCCCCCCGCTCGGAGGAAACGATGTTCACCGGCATCATCGAAGAGCTCGGCACCATCAGCTCCAACGTCGAAGGCGAAATCGTGATCAAAGCGAAGGTCGTGCTCTGGGGCACGAACCTCGGCGATAGCATCTCGGTCAACGGCGTCGACCTCACGGCCAAGTACTTCGACGAGGAAGGCTTCATCGCCAACGTCATGCCGGAGACCTACCGCCGCAGCAACCTCGGCGACCTCAAGGTCGGGGATCTCGTGAACCTTGAACGGTCGCTGCAACTCGCCGGGCGTATCAGCGGCCATCTCGTGCGCGGCGTCGTCGAGGAAACGGGCACGATCGATTCGTTCACGGCGGAGGGCGACGCGATCATCCTGCGCGTCAACGCGTCGCCGGAGATTCTGCGCTACATCGTGATGAAAGGCCCGGTCGCCATCGACGGCATCAGCCTGACGGTGATGGCGAAGGACGACCACTCGTTCTCGGTCTCGCTTGTGCAGTACACGCAGGACCACACCAACCTGCACACCAAGGGACCCGGCGATCGCGTCAATCTCGAGAGCGACATCTTTGCCCGTTACGTCGAAGCCATGCTCGAGGATCGGCGCGTCATCGCGACCGTGACGCCGTAGTTCTATCCCGGACCGGGGTGAGGAACCACATGCAACCCGAACTGCCGCAGATTTCAGACAAGGAAGTTCGCCGCTCCAAGGGCCTCGCGACCATCGAAGAAGCGATCGAGGAGTTCCGTAACGGACGCTTCGTCATCATCATCGACGACGAAGAGCGCGAGAACGAAGGCGACCTGACGATTCCGGCACAGTTCGCCACGCCGGAAGCGATCAACTTCATGGCACGCTACGGCCGCGGCCTTATCTGCGCGCCGATGACGCAGGAGCGCCTGGAACACCTCCACATCCCCATGATGGTGACGCACAACGACTCACATTTCGGGACGCCGTTCTCGGTTTCGGTCGAGGCGCGCGCCGGCGTGACGACGGGTATCTCGGCAGCGGATCGGGCACGCACCACGCAGGTGCTGATCGACCCGAAAACGCGACCGAGCGACCTGGTGATGCCCGGGCACGTCTTCCCGTTGCGCGCGCGCGATGGCGGCGTGCTGGTGCGCGCCGGCCAGACGGAAGCGACGGTCGACCTGTGCAAGCTGGCGGGGCTCTACCCGGCCGGCGTGCTCTGTGAGGTGATGAACCAGGACGGATCGATGTCGCGACTGCCGCAGCTCAAACGGTTCGCGAAGCGACACAACCTGAAGATCATCTCCGTCACGCAGCTGATCCAGTACCGCATGCACAAGGAAAAGCTGGTGCGCCGCGTCGCCGAGACGAAGCTTCCGACCGAATTCGGCGAATGGGAGTGCGTGGCCTACCGCGCGCTGACCGACCCTGACGAGCACATCGCGCTGGTGTACGGCGATGTCGCGACGGATGAGCCGACACTGGTGCGCGTGCACAGTCAGTGCGTCACGGGCGACGTCTTCGGATCGCAGCGCTGCGACTGCGGCGAGCAACTCCGGATGGCGATGAAGATGATCGCCGAGACGGGCAAGGGTGTCATCGTCTACATGCGCCAGGAGGGCCGCGGCATCGGCCTGCACAACAAGATCAAGGCGTACAAGCTGCAGGACGGGGGCATGGATACGGTCGAGGCCAACGAGGCGCTCGGCTTCCCGGCGGACCGCCGCGACTACGGCATCGGCATGCAGATTCTGGTCGACCTCGGGCTCTCCAAGTTGCGATTACTCACGAATAACCCGGAGAAGCGCGCCGGCCTGGAAGGGTACGGCCTGCACGTTGTCGAACGCGTCCCCGTGCATGCGAAGCCCAACGAGCACAACGTCCGCTACCTCGAAACGAAGCGCACCAAGATGGGGCACCTGATGGGGTAGGCGCGGGAGTTCGTTGTTCGTGGTTCTTAGTTTGTGGTTCCGCGCGCTGGCCCTGACGCCCGTCGCGCAATAAGCTCTCCACACCATGACATCCACAACCAGCAACCAGCCAGCCGTGAGCGACCAGCAGGCCATCCCCGCCGGCTACTGGCAGCGCGAGGCCAGCCACAACCCGCGCCCCCTGACGCCGATGGGTTCGAGCCTGTTCATCGAAGGCGTGGACAAATCCTTCCGGAAGGTTTTCGCCGACTTTGGACTGCTCATCGAAGCGCTCGAATATACGGAGATCCGCGGCTACGTCTACAACCACCTGAAACCGTTCGGTGCGCCCAATGGCGGCGCCGGTCGCATGCCGCCAAAGCCACTGCTCTGGCTCGCCGTGCGGCTGCATCCTGCGTTTCGAAAGCGAATAGCAGTAGGCAAGAAGGCGAGGGCAGAGCGTCTCGACCAGCAGCTCATCGATCGGTGGTTCAACGAGTGGAGGCCGCGCTACATCGCCGACATCGCCCGGCTGCGCGCGATCGATCTGGCACCGTTCACGAACAGCGACCTGGCGGATCATCTGGAGTCCCTGCGGACATGGCTGTTCGAGGCGTTCGACGTCCACTTCTATCTCAGCGGCGCCAACGGCTTCCCGCTGGCGCGGCTCGCGTTCTTCTGTCGCGACCATCTGGCGTACAGCGATTTGCAGACCCTGTCGCTAATGTCTGGCCTTTCGGAAGCGTCCAGCGCGCCCGCAGCGGCCCTCGCGCAGCTCGCCGACCGTCTTCGCGGCGACGGTGCGCTGCGTGCGGCCCTGCTACAGGCGCAACCGGCCGACGTGGCATCGACCATCGCGCGTGCCGGCGGCACGGCGGCAGCGGCGTTCGCGCAGTACATCAGCGACTACGGTTGCCGCGCCCTTCGCTACGAAGTCGTCGAACCGACGCTCGGGGAGACGCCGCACCTCGTCGGGCAGTTGCTGCAGGATCAACTACGCCGACCATCGGACATGCGGGCCGACCAGGAGGCGCTGGCACAGGCGCGCGCATCGGCGAAGGAACAAGCGGTTGCGGCATTGCCCGATGACGCCCGCCGCGCCGAGTTCCTAGCGCTGTTGGCTGAGGCAGAACGCGTGTATCCGGTGCGCGAGGACAACGAGTTCTACACAGTCAGCGTGCCGCTCGCGCTGTGTCGTTTCGCCGCGCTGGAAGCAGCGCGAAGGCTCGTAGCGTCCGACTCCATCGCGCAGCTCGACGACGTCTTCTTTCTCCGGTGGGACGAGGCGATCGCGGCACTGCGCGTTTCTTCGGACGCGTTTACGGAACGGGTCATCCAGCGCCGCTCCGCGTTCGCGGTCGCCGAGGCGTTCGTTCCGCCTGCGACGTACGGCGATGAGCCGCCGGCGCCGCCCCTCAGCATCTTGCCGCGCGAGGCGCGCGAGGTGATGGAAGTGATGATGTACGTGCAGGAGAAGGTGTTCGAGGCGGAGCAGAGCAGCGTACACACGGCAGCAGGCGCGTCGGAGATCCGCGGCCGCGCCGCCGCGAAGGGCAAGCGCAGCGGCATTGCGCGCATCGTGATGGGCGAGCATGAGTTCGACAAGCTGCAGCCGGATGACGTGCTGGTCTGCCCGATTACATCGCCCGTCTGGTCCATCCTGTTCACGAAGGTGAGTGCGCTGGTGACCGACACCGGCGGCGTCCTCTCGCACCCCGCGATCATCGCGCGCGAGTACGGCATTCCGGCCGTCGTTGCGACTGGCAACGCGACGCAGGTCATTCGCGACGGCCAGCGCGTAGAGGTGGACGGCGACGCCGGCATCGTGCGCATCCTGACATAACTTCGCCCCATTCCCGGCCCGGCGCCTCAAGATAGTCCATACGTACCATGTCGCTTGCGCGGCCTCGGCGCGATGATGAACGTGCCGGATTCGGTGGACTGGCCGTATCCCGGGAGGATCATTGGCGAAGGGCGGACTCAGCTTCGAGGGCGGGCTTGATGCGGTCGGCCTGCGGCTGGCCGTGGTCGTGGCGCGCTTTAACGCCCACGTAACAAGCAGGTTGTACGATGGCTGTCGTGAGGAGTTAGGTGCGCGAGGTCTGGATCTCGAAACGCTGACCGCAATTGAAGTGCCGGGTTGCTTCGAGTTGCCGATCGTCGCAAAGCAGCTGGCTGGCAGCGGGCATTTCGACGCGGTGGTGTGCTTGGGCGCGGTCATCCGAGGAGACACGCCGCACTTCGAGTTCGTGTCGTCGGAGACGGCGAGCGGCCTTCAGCGGGCGGCACTGGACACGGGCGTGCCCGTGATCTTCGGCGTGCTGACGACGGATAACGAGGAGCAAGCGATGGATCGCGTGGGCGGCAGCGCCGGGCACAAAGGCCGCGATGCCGCACTCACGGCCATCGAAATGGTGCACACAATGCGGCGCCTGGCCGAGGGTTGATTCGGACGGCGCCATTGGGCGAACAAACAACGTAGAAGCGTGCGGCCTCGCCCCCGGGGCAGTCGGGGGTCTCCGCGAAGGGAGGCGGGCACATGGCAGTGAAGGCGGACGACGTACGGCACCCCGACCAGATCGAAGATGACTTCGATTGGGGCGCGGTGGCCGAGGGTGAGCCGGTCGATGCGGAAACGCACCGCACGCTGAACCTTGCTCACCGCGCAGTGGCGAAGTTCCCCGAACTGAAGGGCCACTACAAGGCGTACGCGGGCGCAGTGGCGGTCGTATCGAGCGCTGCGACGCTGATGGCTGCCGTGGCGATCTCGCGCAAGACGAAGCGCGGCATGAGCGCCGGCCAGGCATTTGCCTCGCTGACGGCGGCGGACATCGAGGCGGCCGTACACGTGGCGGCGCGCGACCAGCGCTACAAGCGGCTGCTGCGCAAACTGAAGTTGCGCCGCGGCAAGAAGAGCTAGGACGGCGGGTACGTGCGCTTCGGTCGCGAAGGCAGCGTCTTCTTCGTCCAATGGAAGGGGCCAGAGGCCGAGCAGTTCGGCGCGCTCGGGCTAACGGTCCGTTTTGTCATCACCGTCGCCGCGCTCTGGTTCTCGCAGCTGGTCATTCGCGGGTTCGATATCGATAGCGTGCCGGCGCTCATCTTCGGCGCGGCCATCTTCGGCACCGTCAACGCGTTCCTCAAGCCCATCGTCTCGATGCTGTCGTGCGCGCTGACCTGCACCACGCTCGGCTTCTTCGCGCTGATCGTCAACACACTGATGCTGGCGCTGACGGCGTGGATCGCCGGGCTCTTCGACCTGGCGTTCGAGGTGGACGGCTTCTGGGCCGCGTTCCTTGGCGCGCTCGTCATCTCGCTCACAAGCACAACCCTCGGCACCTGGGCGGATCGCGCCATCCTGCGCCCGGCGCGTCGTGATGCAGTCGATGAGTGGTGACGGAGTTCGTAGTTCGACACGCGGTTCGCTGTGTCCCTGACGGACCGCTGTCTTCCTGAGCGTTAGCGAAGGGTCTCGCTCAGCCGGCCAAATATTTGGCTTCGCTCAGAGGGTGTGCGGAAACGGCGAATTTCCACCCCTTTATGGCAAGTTACAGATTGCAAATCGGCGGCAAGTCTGTTATCGTTTCGATCCCGGAGTTGCCTCAGGGACGTCTCCTGTTAGATACGGGTTCGCTACAGGCGGATTGGCGAGCGGTGCGCGTGTTGCGGCGCCGCCGGATGCGGATGGAGGTTCGTCGGCGTGCATGTGACTGAAGCAGCTTGCGAGGCACTGAACAATCTCCTGTCTCGCGCCGCCGCCGACCGATGCCTCCGTCTCAGCACCATCCAGGGCAACTACCGCTTCATCGTCGACGAACCCATCGAACAAGACATCACCTACCGCTACGAAGAACGCATCGTCCTCGCTGTGTCCGATACGGTCACGCGCGACCTCTGGGGCATCACCGTGGACTGCACGCTTGAGGCCGGCAAACGCAAGCTGATCTTCCGCAAGGCGGGCCAGGGCGAACCCATGGATGCCACGCGCGCCGAGACGGATCTCGTTCCACCCGGCTGGCGCGCAGGCGAGCACGAGCGCTTGCTCGCCGAGATCGCGGACATCGGGCGCCAGATCGCGTCCCTACGCGGCGGCTCGAAGAGCCTGGTGCGCGAACAGCTTCATACGCTGGAGGTCGCGAAACAGGAGAAGTGGGACGCCATTCGCACGCTCTGGGCCGGCGATGGCGGCTGGCACAAAAAGAATGGCATCACCCTTAACGGCAGTGGAGCAACAGTCGCGACGCGAGCGGCCGAATAGTCGGACTCGCGGCAGCGCGAGCGAAACGGAGCGTTCATGACGGCAGTAGACCTTCGAGACGGCGAGTCAGGCGAGCACCTGCTGACGCGCTTTCGCCAGGCAGTACAGCGCGACGGCATCCTGCGCGAGATCAAGCAGCGGCGCCACTTCATCCCCAAGAGCGAACGTCGTCGTATCGCACGCGCCAAGGCTGCACGCCGGCGCCGGCGAGCGCTGACGAAGCGCCCCGTCGCGGCGTAGTTAGCCACCTCACGATATCCTCGGACCAAACAGCGCCATCCAATCGGCGCTGTTTGCATTTGTTCGGCGGTTCCCCGGCGCGGGCGCGGCGGCGCCTTGCGCCTCTGGAACGAGCATCGAGACCGCACGGGCGGCCACACAGGGCCGCTCCTACGGATCAATCGCTAGCAGACGGGCCGCGTTCTCGCGCAGAATCTTCGGCTTCACGGCGTCCGAAAACCCCGCTGTCTCGAAGTCGCGCAACCAGCGCTCGGGTGTGATCGCCGGGTAGTCGGAGCCAAATAGCACCTTGTCGCTGATCATGTTGTTGGTGTAGGCGATCAGCGATGGCGAGAAGTACTTCGGAGACCAGCCCGAGAGGTCCATGTAGACGTTCGGCTTGTGGACGAGCATCGCGAGCTGCTCCTCCTGCCACGGCCACGCTGGATGCGCCATCACGATCGTCAGCTCGGGGAAGTCGGCTGCCACATCGTCCATGTACGGGATGGGCCGCGCGTACCCCAGCTTGATACCGCCACCGCCCGGTTTGCCCGCGCCGACGCCCGTCGTGCCCGCGTGGAACAGCACGATCAGCCCCAGTTCCTGCGCCTTCTCCCACAGCGGATAGAAGCGCTGATCGTTCGGGTAAAACTGCTGCGTCGACGGGTGAAACTTTAGCCCCTTCAGGCCGAGATCCTTCACGTTCTGCGCCTCACGTACCGCCGCCGCGCCTTTCCACGGATCGACGTTGCCGAACGCTGTGAACGTCTCCGGCCAGCGCTTGATGCAGTCAGCGAAGTACTGGTTCGGCACCGGCGGCCGCCCCGTCACCGTCTCAGCATCGATGGCGAACAGCACGCCGAACATATCGAGCTTCTGGTAGTAGTCGGCCATCTCCTCGGTCGTCGCCGGCGGAGGATCGCCGCGAAAGTACGCGGCCATCTCTGCCTGATCGGCAGCGGACATGCCGCCGGGGCCGGGCGGGTGGATGTGGAAGTCGATGGTTTTCATGGGTCTCTCAGTCTTTCAGTCTCTCTGTCGTTCAGTCAGGGGGCGCGTCCGCCGACCCGGGAGCACGCCGATTCGGCGCCGGACGGATCTTGCGGATCAGCGATGCAAGCATGCTCTTTACAGCTCGTGCTTCGTCCGACAAACGGTCGTGCGCATCACGTTCCAAGAAGTGCAGGTCGCGGCTCAGAAGCAGATGATACTCCAGTTCGCTCGCGGAGCCCATCGCGATCGCAAGGAAGCGCACCAACTCGGCGTCACCGATGCGTCCGCAGCCCTCAGCGATGTTCGCCGGGATCGAGCTGCACGCCCGCCGAATCTGGCTCGTGAGTCCGTATTGTTCCTTCGATGGAAATGCTTCGGTCGCGCTATAGACGTCCAGCGTTAGACGATGTGCCTTCTCCCAAACCTTCAAGTTGCGAAAGTCCTGCATGGCTCACCTTCAACGCCACAGCGACGTTCGTGCCAAACTGAGCGACCGAAAGACCGAAAGACTGAGCGACTCCACCCTACTTCATCAACCCGACCTGCACATTCCGAAACCGTGCCGCCGAGGCGCCGTGGCCGGTGTGTGCGACCTGCTCGGGCTGGCCTTTTCCGCAGTTTGGCGTCCCCCATACCACCCACTCGTCGCGATTGCCGATGGCATCGCAGCTGCCCCAGAAGCGCGGCGTGATGCCGGTGTATGTCGGGTTCTTGATCAGATCGCCGAGCTTGCCGTGCTTGATCTCGCGGCCGATCTCGGTGCCAAACTGGAAGTTCAAGCGCTTGTCGTCGATGCTCCAGCTGCGATTCGTCTCCATGTACACACCGTCGTCGGTATCGGCGATCATGTCGGCGAGTGTCCACTCACCCGGCTCCAGGCTGACGTTCGTCATGCGGATCAGCGGGATGCGATTCCAGCCCGACGCGCGCATCGCGCCCTGACTGAGCTGCCCCAGCGATGCTGCCGTCTCGCGCGATGTCAAGTAGCCGAGGAAGCGGCCTTCACGGACGATCGGCGTCGAGTGCGCCGGCACGCCTTCGTCGTCGAACCCGAACGTGCCGAGGCCGCCGGGGATCGTCGCGTCGGCCGTCATGTTCACGAGTGGCGAACCGTACATGAACGAGCCGAGCTTGTCCGTCGTGAGGAAGCTCATCCCCGCGAACGCCGCCTCGGTGCCCAGCACGCGGTCCAGCTCGATCGGGTGGCCGCACGACTCGTGGATCTGCAGCGCGACCTGGCTGCCATCGAGGATGAGCGTCGTAGTGCCGGGCTCCATCGTTCTTGCACGCAGCAGCGCGGACGCCTCTTCGGCGACCCGCTGCGCGTTTCCCGCGAGGTCGTAGCGCTCGACGAACTCCCAGCCTTCGGTGCCTTGATGACGACCAACGCTGTTGGGGTACGAGCGGTTCTGCACCTCGCCCTCGTCCACGGCGGTCGCCTCGAGACCGCAGCCGGTCTCGTAGAGCTCCTGCTCGATGTAGGCGTCCTCGGTGCTGGCGAAGATCTTGTCCTCGCGCTGGCAGTAGATGTTTCCCTCCGCGGCGACGATATTCGGCACGGCGTTCATCGTCTCGTTGGCGCGAATCAGCAGGGCGATCTTGTCATCGAGCGACACGGCGAAGGGATCCTTCACCACAGGCGTCCGGTACGTGCCGCTGACGGACTGCGGCGGGCCGATGTCGGCGCGCGGCCCGCGTACAAGGCCGGACGCCTTCGCCACGCGGACGGCTTCGGCAGCGACGGCGGCGGCTTCATCGAGGGTCATCTTGTGGCTGGCGGCGAAGCCCCAGAAGCCATCGACGATGACGCGCACGCCGAATCCGAGCGACTCGTCGGCGGTCAGCGCCTCGACGTTCTTGTTGCGGACGGTGATGTTCTCCGACTTGAAGCGGACGATCCGCACATCGGCGTAGTCCGCACCGCGCGACTTCGCGGTGTCGAGCGCGCGCATAGCGAGATCTCGCATGGTGCCGACTCCCTCTACGCCACGCGGCGGCCGAACAGCCGCGACCACAACGACTGCTTCGGCGCGGACGCCATCGCCTCCGCCTGGGCAAGGAAATCGAGGATCGCGCTGTTTGTTTCGTCCGGCTTCTCGGCCGTGAAGCCGTGCTTCTGCCCCGGAATCATGATCAGCTTCGCTCCCCGTATGCGGCTCGCCAGAATCGGCGAGTTCCCCGCGTGGACGAAGGTATCCGCGTCGCCCGCGATAACCAGGGTCGGCGCCGTGATCTTCGGCAGTCGATCGTACGTGTCGTGCGCGCGCACAGCGGCCAGCTGCCCCTTCATGCCGGTCAGCGTCTGCGGATACAGCATGCCGGCAAGCCCCATCTGGATGGCACCGGCGCTCGGACGCGCTTGGAACTCGGCCGTGAAGAGGCGGTCCATGCCTTCCTTCACGCCCTCAGGCGTCATCATCGCCGAGAGGTCGGTCAGCGCTAAGCCCTCCGCCGACTGCGTCATCATCTCCTCGTAGCCGACCGAGTGCGAGCCACCCGGCGTCGTGCATGCCAGCACCAACCCGCGCACACGCGAGGGATGCCTGAGCGCGAACTCCTGCGCGATCATGCCGCCCATAGACGCGCCCACGACGTGCGTCGACTCGATGCCGATGTGGTCGAGCAAGGCCGCCGCGTCGGCGGCCATCTGCGGCACGCTATACGGCCCTTCCGGCTGCGTCGTGCGCCCTACACCACGACTGTCGAACGCGATCACGCGATAGCGCTCGGCGAGCGCAGGGATCTGCAGCGCCCACGACGTGGCGTTCATCGCGAACCCCATGATCAGCAGCAACGGCTCTGCGTTCGGGTCGCCGTGCTCCTCGTAGTACATGTCGATGTCGTTGATCTTCGCAATGGTCATGAAGAGTCCTCTCGTATCTCGTGGGCCACGCAAGCGTAGCAGCCAGTCGCCGGGCTCGGAAGCAGCACTACGTAGCCGGGCGCACGAGATGCAAGAGCGCGCCCTGCTGGGCTCCGAACTCTGCGTGCCGGGTCCAGCGGCAACCACTCGAAATCGAACCAGAACTGGCCCTCAGCGAAGTGCGACCAACCTTCGTCAGCGGTAGCAATCCGCAACTGGAAGAAATGCCGGTGGTGCAGTTCGAGTCGCGGCGGATAGTCGAATCGATAGTCCACCTCGCCTCACCGGGTTCGATCGTCCCGGCCGGGACCTGCACGCCAGCCTCAGGATGGTCACGATGCCTGAACGCCAAGACACGATCTCGGCGCACGACATAGCAGATCACTTTCGAGTATTCGGGTAAGGGCGTATTCATCCGAGACGCTGCTATTTCGCCGGCGCGTCGCCTTCGCGCAGGAATGCGACGATGTCCGCGTTCAACTCGTCCGCGCACTCCATGAAGAAGAGGTGGCGCCCGCCGGGATAGAGCTTTAGTCGCGAGCCGGGGATGCCGGCAGCGAGCACGCGGCCGTTCTCGACGGGAACCGTACCGTCGTCCGTGCCGTGCGCGACGAACGTCGGACGGGCGATTTCGCGCAGCCGCGCGCGCGTGTCGTGCGCCTGTACCGCCGCGATCTGCGTCGCACGGCCCTCCCGGGTCGAGCGCAACTCGGCGTTCGCCTGCGAGCGCGCCACGATCTCCGCGTCGTGCGCGGCAATGTACCCGTCACTGTAGTTCAGCGCGTAGGTCGATCGCACCGCGGCGACCGGATCTGTGATATCGCTGGCGGCGATGAACTTGAGCATGTTTTCAGGCGCCGGCAGCACGTGCTGCGGTCCGCCTGCCGTCGTGCAACCGAGCACGAGGCGCCGCACACGCCGCGGATGCTCGAGCGCGATGTGCTGCGCCATCATGCCGCCGAACGACGTGCCGAAGACATGCGCCGCGGCAATGCCTTCAGCGTCGAGCACGGCAGCGGCGTCGTCGGCGTAGGTCTTCGGCGTCGCCGATACGTCGCCGATGCTCGATCGGCCTGCACCGCGGGGATCGAACACGATCACGCGAAAGTGCTGGGCGAGCGGCTGCGCGTTCGCCCAGTAGATCTCGACCGTGCAGCCCAAGCCGGGGTGGAGGAGCAGCGGCTCGCCCTGGCCGTGGACTTCGTAGTAGAGGCGCGCGCCGGATGCGGCCGCGTACGGCATGTGCGATCCCTTCAGTGGGTGCGCCCGGCTGACTCGTTCAGCGTAACGCCTGCGAACCGCACCCGATAGCCAACGCGACGCTACGCGAACGCGGCGAACATCTCTTCGAACGCCTTCATCTGGCCGCCCGACGCACTCGACGGCACAAGAATCGGCGTGCGCACGCCGGCGGCGAACCACGCCTCGACGCCCTCGCGCACCTCTGCTGCGCTGCCGTAGAGCGTGCAGTCCTTCAGCCACCGATCGGACATCAGGCCAGGGATCTTCGCGACATCGCCCGAGGCCTGCGTCGCCTCGATGGCGCGCATCTCCTCCTCGTAGCCGGCCTCGATCCAGTAGTTGCGGTAGTTCGGCAGCATGACATAGCCAGTGAGCGTGCGGCGCATGACGGCCGCCGCTGCCTCGCGATCGTCAGAGATGCAGGTGGGGATCATATCGCCGATGTAGAACGACGCGTCGTTCCGCTTCTCCGCCGGAAGGTGCGCCAGCGATGCCTGCATATGCGAACGGGACCCGTTCGCCCACACGCAGCCTTCGGCGATCTCGGCTGAAAGCTCGACCATTTTGCGGCGGAGCGTCGCCAGCACGATCGGCGGCAGCTCACCAGCGCCCTGCTCGCCCGCCTTGCGGACGGCCGCGACGAAGCTGCGCATATCAGCGAGCGGCTTACCGACGGCAACGCCGAGCCGCTGGTGCACGGGACCGTGTGTGACGCCGATGCCGAAGTGGAATCGCCCGCCACTCATCTCGTGGATGAACGCGGCCTGTCCCGCGAAGTCGGACGGCTGGCGCAGATAGATCGGCTGCACTGTCGTGCCAAACGGGATCGTCTTCGTCTCCAAGGCAAGCGCGACGGCGAGACCCATCGCATCGCCGAAGCTCGGCAAGTAGATGCCCTGGTAGCCGCGTCGCTCGATCTCCTGCGCGAGTTCGATCGTGGCGCGTCGGCGGCCTGCGACGGCAACGAGCGAGAGGGATGGCATCTGCGGCATGGTTGGGCTCCTGATCCAGGCGGTCGGTCGTCGGTCTTCGGTAAGAAGGATGCGGGACGAGCGGTCGTAGGGCTAGTGGGTGGCGGAGTACCATCCCGTTTCGAGCGCCCGCGCTCCGAAGACTGGATCCGCACCACGCGGCAGCGATGCGTGCTGAACGCCCGCGCTCCAAGAGAGGAGTCGGCCCTCAGAGCGCCTTGCGGACGATCGCGAAGCGCTCGCCCTCACGGTGTATGGCGAACCCGGCCTTGAGGAACATCTCGAGGCGGCCGTGGTAGTCGCGCGCGTCCGACCGCGCGCGCTTCGCCGGATACGCCTCGGCGATCGCGAAGCCCCGCGCGCGGAGGTCATCACAGGCTGTATCGAGCAGGCGGCGCGCAAGGCCCTGGCCACGATACGGCGCCGCGACGTTGAAGCAGACGATGGCGCCGATCTCGGCCGGATCGCCATCGCAAGAGAACTCCGGGACGCGGTCGAGGCCAGGCAGCGACGCGCGCGGAGCGGCGTGACACCAGCCAACGGGAGCGCCATCGAGGTACGCGAGGCAGCCATGCGCCTCCCCGCGGACGATCAGTGCTTCCTTCGCGGCGCGGTTCTGTTCCGGAGTCGCGTCTTCCCAGTCTTCGCCCGTGAACTGATAGAAGAGGCAGTAGCACCCCGACCAGTCGGGGTTGTCCATGAAGGCATCGCGGTCGAAGAAGGCGAGGAAGTCGTCCGCGAGTTCGGGCTTGAGCGCTTTGATCTCGATGGGGCCACCAACTGGCTTCCTGGCGCCGTCCCAGCGCGTCATGCGCGCAGCCGCGGCTACGGATGTGTGGACATCCGCGTCGGTGATCGCGAGATCGGCATGCGCTTCGTCGGAGTGCGCGCGGTAGGCGGCGAACAACGCGGCGTCATTTGCGTAGTCGAGCCGGTGGCCGCAGACGCAGCTGATGACAGGCATATGCGCGGCTAGTGCCCGGCGACGAGACGGTTGTGGTCGAGGGCGACGCAGATGCGGCCGATGGCTTTGCTAACATCGCGGCGCGAGCGCCAGCGTCGGTACATGTTCGAGCGCTTGTACCAGAAGTCGCTCCAGAGGTGGAAGCCGCCGAGCGTCGAGCGCGCCGCGGTGCGCGGCGTGAACGCGAGCGTAAGCTTCGGCACGACCTCGAAGAGCGGCCGCGGAGCGGCGTCCAGCCGGCCATCGACGAGCGTGCCTGCAAGGAAGGCGACGACGGCATCCTCCTCGCGTTCCTGCCGCGAGCCGGTCGCGTGCTTCGCCGGATACTCGATCTTGGCGTCGATGGGGCCGTGCATCTCGCCCACAAGCACGCGCGCGATGACGCGTGCGTACGTGCGGAGGCGGCTGTCGTCGTCGAGGCGGGCGGCGAAAAGTGCTTCCGTGCCACGGGCGGACGTGAGCAGGACCGCGTCGACATCCTGCAGCTCGGCGGTGTCGTCGCAGTGCACATCCATCTCTTGCAGCATGGCGCGGAGGCGGAATGTGCGCGTGTGCGCGTCGCCATCCATTGGAAGGGACCGCAGACGGCCACCGATCTGGCGGCGGGTTTCATCGAGTACGCCCGTGTCGATCATACGCGCTGCTCCTGCTGCGCGCCGGAGGGTCGGAGCCCCAGCAGGTGCCACAAGAGCCAGCGGCGGACGACGCCCTGGTCGGGGCGGGAGAGCGCGCGGTACTTGCGGAGCAGGTCGTCGAACTGCGTCATATCGCCACGCGTCCACGGCAGCGAGTAGCCGCCGAGCTCCAGAATCTCGCGCAAGTGCCCGGAACTTAGCGCGTCGCAGCAGAGCGCCCAGCCGACCATCCGCTCCAGCGTCAGCGGTACTTCACCCTGGCCCTGCTCGTAGCGCGAGACCATACTCTGGCTGATGTGGAACCCGAGTTCGTCCAGCTCCCACGCAAGCTGCGCCTGAGACCGGCTGGCCCCGCGCATGCCGCGCAGTCCGCCGCCGATGCGGCTGCGGATGGCGTCCCAGCGTGCGATCTGGACCTCGTCGCGTTCCGGCATAGCTACATGGTAACACCGGCACTGAGGCGTGCAATTCTGTGCGTGCATGGGGTGAGTCGAAACCACAGATTGCGCGGATTGCACAGAAGGGCCGCCGGAACTACTGATTCAAAGAACGGGAGCGTCGCCGGAGATGGCGCCGGCCACTTCTCTGAACGCGGGCGTTCAGCCCGCGCCGTTGTGGGTTCACCAGACCAAACGCAGAGCTACGGATACCCGTAGCGCCCGACGAACCATTGATACGCCAGCGACGATATCTGCTGGCCGAGCGGGATGTCGTCGTACTTGCCAGGCACATTCTCGGTGAAGAACGAGATGGCATAGCCATAGCGTTCGCCGCCGCGCTCGTACCAGACGATGCCAACATCGTTGTCCGCCCAGCCCTCCTCGAAGAGGAAGCCGTTCTTGTGCGAGACCGTCGCGCCGGCGCTGGTGCCGGCGGGGATGAGGTAGTTCAGTCCGGGCTTGACCAACGTCATCTTCTGGAGGAGATAGTCGCGCCAAAACGGTGCGAGCGTGCGGCCGTCCCATAGCGCTTGCAAGCCGCGGTTCACATCGAGCGCCGTGATGCGGTTGCCGGCGCCGGCCAGCGATTCCTCGGGGAACGCGGGCGGATGATCCATCAGCGTGTCGCCCATGCCGAGCGCATGCATGAAGTTGTTCACACGTTCGATGCCAGCGAAGAGATTGCCCGCGCCCAGCCAGTCGCGCACAAGCCGGCGCGCCGTCACCGGATCGGAGCGATTGATCGTCTGACCGATGAGGTCGCCCGGCTCCGGCTCGGGATAGCGGTAGCCTTGCAGATCGGCGACGACCTGCATCAGCGCGAAGAGATTGATCGTGCAGCCAGGAAGCCGCCGATCGCTGCCCGCGACGTCGATCGTTTCGCCAGTACGGAGGTCGGTGATCGCGACGGCGGTGTCGATCGATCCCGCGTCGATCGCTGCCGCGATGCTGGCGCGCAACGCGAGCAGATCCGGCGCCTGCGCGGGCGGCGCACTGGCGGCGAGGTCGCACAGCGGCGTGTAGAACGAAAGCGTGCCGCTCTCTCGCCAGCCGGCGCTGGTGTACGTGTTCACACGGGCGAAGTGCGTCAGCCCCTGGCGCAGCCCGTCCCAGACGAGGCCATACATGCCCGGGCCGAAGCCGCCGGCACTGACGAACGTACCCGGCGCGAAGCCGTTGTTCTGCAGGCTCAGATCGACATACTGCGCGCCCGCTCCTGACGGAGTCCAGAGGAAGATGACGCGGACCGCGTCGCGCGCCAGACCGCGGCATTCAGCCACCATGATGCCCGGCCCCAGCGCCGCGAGGCTGGGCTGTGCTACAGGTGTCGGCACCGGCGTCGGCGCCGTTGGTGTGCTGGTGGGGAGCGGCGTCGCCGTCCGCGTGGCGGTCATGGGCGTGATATCGAAGTTGCCGGCCTGCGTGGGGCCGGCCGATCGGGCCGCCGCGATCAAGCCCGCGGCGCCGAGAACGCCGCATGCGGCAACGATGAACCATTTCACCTGGGTACTCCCTCTCACGCCCAATGCGGGCTGACGAAGGGATTCTGCGCCAAGATGGAGCGCTGAGCAACGCCGAACGGGCTGGCGCCGAGATGATGCGCTGTTACGCTGTGGTGACCTCATGGAACTGCTGATCCGCAAACTACGACCGGAGAGCCGGCTTCCCGCCCGCGCCACCGAAGGCGCAACGGGTTTCGACCTGTACGCGTGCCTCGATGCGCCGCTGCTGCTGACCCGGGCGCCGGTCATGGTGCCGACGGGCGTGGCGATCGAGTTTCCGCGCGGGTACGACGCCCAGGTGCGGCCACGGTCCGGATTGTCGTCGAAGGGCGTGGGCGTGGCGTTCGGGACAGTCGATGCGGACTTTCGCGGCGAACTGTATGTGACGATGTGGACGTTCGGCGAGACCGGGTCGTACGAACTGCGCGGCGGCGACCGCATCGCCCAGTTGGTGTTCGCCGCGCTGGCGCCGGTGGTGGTGATGGAGGTCACGGAGCTATCGACCACGGCGCGCGGCGAGGGCGGACACGGCTCGACCGGGCGCTAGCGATTTCTTGCCGCGCCAAACGCCCGGTGGTAGACTTGCATATGTTCAGGGCGGCCGGCGCGGTGCTCTGCGTGTGTTGTACGCAGGGCATTTTTATCGCCGATCGCGAGTGCACATGGTGGGCGTAGCGTAGCGGTTAACGCGCCAGGTTGTGGCCCTGGAGACCGAGGGTTCAAATCCCTCCGTCCACCCCATCCTTCATTACACCGAAAGGCGCAGCCACGTGCCCGACGACCCGCTCCAGGACGACGCCGTGACGGATCCCGCGCCGGAGTCCGCGAACAACGCGAAGACTCTCGCGGCGGACGAAGCGACGACGCCCGGCGGCTATTCGTACACGCTGATCGACGACAGCACCGCGGGCGGCGCAAAGGTCGCGACGGCTGATGCGCGGCGCCGCGGCGTGCCACTCCCGCTGGCAGCGGCGGCGGCAGTTATTACGGCAGCGGTGGTTGCCGTCGCGGTCTGGCTGCTCGTCCCATCCGGCGGAGGAGGCAGTTCGTCGCGGCTGGGCGCCGACGTGACGACGCTGCTGAACGCCTTCAGCCAGGGTCAGCCAGGCACGACGACAACGCGCTACGAGGGCACGTTGGCGCCGGGATTCCCGGACGACCTGCCGCGGTACCCCGGCGCGAAGTTGCTGTCATCGCTCGCGCAGGTGCACGACGAGGATGTGAGCTATGTCGTGATCTACGACACGAAGGACAGCCGCGACAAGGTCGCCGCGCTGTTCGCCGGCAAGTTCGACGACGACCCGTGGCAGATCGATGGCGGTCAGGACGGCCGGGAGTCGACGCTGCACCAGTTCAGCAAGATCGACGATTCGAACATCAGCGGCGTCGTGCTGGTAGCGGCATCGAAAGACGGCAAGACGACGACGATCCTCCAGAGCGTGCAGGTCACAGCGGGCGCGAAGGACGCGAAAGCGCCGGCGTTCTCGGCGGTTGCCGCGCGCACGCTGCCCGATGGCTTCCCCGACGCCGTGCCGCCGTACACGGATGCGACGCTGATCGAATCGGCCTACCAGAAGAAGGCCGGCATCCGGTCGTTCGCGGTGTCGTTCATCACGAAGGGCGATGCGACCGGCGTGCTGGACTTCTATCGCGACACCTTCCAGGATGCGAAGGTGACGGTGCAGGACAGCGACGCGAGCGCGTCTGCGCTGGAAGACGCCGAAGCGATCCAGTTCGCCGACGACGAGAAGACACTGGTCGGCGGCATCATTGTCGGCAAGTTTGCGGACGACGCAGCGTACACGCGCATCGACGTCACGGTGCAGGTCACGAAGCCCGCATCGACGCCCTGAGCGCGCAGTCGCGCGTGATACACTGCCCCGAAACAGCACGCATGCGCCCGTAGCTCAGCGGATAGAGCATCGGTCTTCGGAACCGAGTGTCGGGGGTTCGAATCCCTCCGGGCGTACCACACCCACTGCAAAGCCTGGATCCGATTGACAACGCGGAGCAACCAGAGCGCCGTAGCATGATCGCGACCCGTTACCGAAGCTCCATTCCCTGTAGTCCGCCTTCGGCGCGCCAATCTTCCAGGATCTTGATAAAGGCGATCGCTCCTCCGCCGTAGGGGCCGTTTTGCGCGCGTCCGAAGAAGGTGCCGGTCTGCCCGCCCGGCTTGCCCTCGTTGTTGTAGTAGCCGGGCGTGCACGACTCGAGGAACTCCTGACCGTCTCGCGAAAGGCTGATGATCGTCTCCACCCACGCGCGCTCGGCTTCGTCCGAGGCCTCCATCGCGCGGATCTCGTGGTCGAGCGCGTGCTTGATGATGTACGCGAGGTGTTTGCTCTGCTCGCTCAACATGTGCGGGAAGTTCACCGTGAAGCCCGACTGCGCGTTGCTGATGATGAAGCAGTTCGGGAAGCCGCGGCTGTGCATGCCGTGCAGCGTCGCAACGCCGTGCGACCACTTCTCCGTCAGCGTGACGCCGGCGCGCCCGTGGAGTTCGTAGCCTGATCTACGCGTGTAGTCCGTCCCCACCTCAAAGCCGGTGGCGTAGATCAAGCAGTCCAGCTCGTACTCCACGCCATCGACCACGACACCGCACTCGGTGATGCGTTCCACGCCGCGGCCCTTCGTGTCGACGAGCGTCACGTTGGGGCGGTTGAACGTGTCGAGGTACTCGTCGTGGAAGCACGGCCGCTTGCAGAACTGGCGGTAGTACGGCTTCAGCGCCTCGGCGGTCTCCGGGTCGTCCACGATCGCTTCGACGCGGGCGCGAATCTCCTCCATCTTTTCGAAGTCCGCCAGCTCCATCGTCTTGCCAAGGCCGTCCGGTGAGATGTCGGGGGCATCGCCCTCCCGTATCCGCACGAGCAGCTTGCGGATGATGTCCGTCCAGCCGTCGCTCACGAGATCGACGTCCTGGAATCCACCGGAGACGAGGACGTTGAAGTTGTCCATCCGCTGCTGATGCCAGCCCGGCGCCAAACTTTCCGCCCACGCCGGATCCGTGGGCCGGTTCGCGCGCACATCGATCGATGACGGTGTGCGTTGGAAGACATACAGATGGTCCGCCGCCGCACCGACGTGCGGCACACACTGCACCGCTGTCGCGCCCGTCCCGATGATGCCGACGCGTTTGTCGCGCAGCCCCGTTAAGTCGCCCTCGGACGTCCCGCCCGTGTAGGCGTAGTCCCAGCGGCTCGTGTGGAAGGCGTGGCCTTTGAAGTTTTCGATCCCGGGAATACCAGGCAGCTTCGCCCGGTGCAGCGGGCCGTTCGACATGCACACGAAGCGGGCCTTCATGCGATCGCCGCGGTTGGTCGTGATGATCCAGCGCAGCGCGTCCTCGTCCCACCGCAGTTCCGTCACTTCCGTCTGAAAGCAGGCGTTGCGGTAGAGGTCGTACTTCTCACCGATCGCGCGGCTGTGCGCCAGGATTTCCGGTGCGCGGCTGTACTTTTCCTGGGGCACGTACCCAAGTTCTTCGAGCAGCGGCAGGTAGATGTATGACTCGACATCGCAAGCTGCGCCCGGGTAACGATTCCAATACCAGGTGCCGCCGAAGTCGCCGCCCTTTTCGATCAGCCGGATGTCCTCGACGCCTGCCTCGCGCAAGCGCGCGCCCGCCAGCAGCCCGCCGAAACCACCGCCGATCACCGCCACATCGACTTCGTCCGTCAGCGGTTCACGCGCGAAGCCCGGAGCAACGTACGGATCCTCGACGAATTGCGCGAACTCGCCCGTGACCTCCACGTACTGTTCGTTGCCGTTAACGCGGATCCGCTTGTCACGCTCTGCGCGGTATTTCGCGCGCAAGGTCTCCGGGTCGAAAGGGAGATTCTCAATGGTCATCGCCGCCCTCGTGCACAATGCATTGTTCAGGTGGACAAGTTTACCAACACCGGCGCCGAGTGGCGTACGCGGTGCCGAGCGCCGACCGCCATCACGCCAGCGAATCAGCCGCGAACTGCGCCAGGCGCTCGACGGCGGAGTGCGACGCGGCGAGGGCGGCCGTGTCTTCGGGGTGGCGCTCGAGGTGCCGCGATGCGACGCCTTCGGCGATGATCGCCAGGCGCCAGGCGGCGAAGCCGCGGTAGTAGTCGACCCGCGTGACGTCGCGCCCGCTGCGAACTGCGTACCGTTGAAGTAGCTCCCGATACGTCGGGAAGCCGCCGGCGGCGGTCGGGTCGTTCGTGAGCGACAGCGGCGACTGCGGATCGGACCAGTAGACGGCGAGATGGCCGAGGTCGGCCATCGGGTCGCCGAGCGTGCATAGCTCCCAATCGAGCACGGCGACGATGCGCCGCGCCGCGATGTCCGAGATGCAGTTGCCGAAGCGAAAGTCGCCGTGGACGATCGTTGCGCCGCGCTGCGGTGGTAGATGTTCGATCAGCCGCTTCTCGACGTCGTCGATCAGCGACAGTTCGCGTGTGCGCGAGCCCGCCCACTGCCTGGACCAGCGCTTGAGCTGGCGTTCGATGTAGCTGTCCTGGCGCGACAGATCGGCCAGCCCGACCGCTTCGAGATCGACAGCGTGCAGATCGGCGAGCACGTCGATCATGTGGAACGCGAGGACTCGTCGCGCCTCCAGGTCCAGTGGAGCGGCTTTCTCCATCGTATCCAGCACGACGCCGTCGACGAATCCTGTTACGGCGAACGGCGTGCCGTTGATCGAAGTATCGTCGCACACAGCGAGCGCCTTGGCGACGGGGACCGGCGTACCAGCCAGCGCTGCCGCGATGCGGTACTCGCGCACGACATCGTGTGCGGTGGCGAGCAGCGTACCCAGTGGTGGCCGGCGCAGCACGAAATGGTGCGCCGCGGCGTCGGTCACGCTGAACGTCAGATTCGAGCGGCCGCCGGTGATCAGCTCGTAGCGAAATGGGGGCGTGGCTCCGGAAACGTGCTCGGTGAGCCACGCGTCGACCTTCGGGGCGTCGATGGCCTCCGATGATCGTTGGCCGCTCATGGCTGAACTCCAGCGGCTGGCTTGCGATGCACGGAGACGGCGTAGCCACCGGCGTCATCCCACGCCGCGCAGTCCCAGGTCGACCATCGCTCGATGAGCGACAGGCAGGCGTCGTGTGCCAACTCGTCGTATCGAGCCGCGCTCAGCCGGCCGGGCTGTAGCTGGAAGCCGGCGATGAGCACGCCGCCGGGCGCGAGATGCCGCGCCATGTTCGCGACGACGAGCGCTTCGCTGCGAGGCGCCAGGAATATCATCACGTTGCCTGCCATGACGATGGCGTCGAACGTCCGACCGATGTTCAGCGTCGCGAGATCGGCCAGCAGCCATGGGACATCGGGCGTCTTTCGGCGCGCGGTATCGAGCATGCCCTCATCGATATCCACGCCAACGACGTCGACGCCGCGGCGCGAGAGTTCGCGTCCGACGCGACCGGTGCCACAACCTGCATCCAGCGCGGAGGCCGGGGCGAATCGCTGGACGAAGGTCACCTCGCCGTGGACATCCTCACCCTCAGCCGCGCGCCGGTCGTAGGTGGCATCGTAGTCGTCGCCGGAGACGCTGCGCGTGCGGAGCCAGCGGTTCGCCGGGTCGGAGGTCATGCGCGGATGCCTGTTGGGCGCGCCGTAGAGAGGGTTGTCATGGCCGGATCATACGCTGGCCGGCGATCGCGCGCACGGCGCCGGCCCTGGAAGCCGCGAACGCCATTGCTGACGGCAGATGATGCCTCCGCCGGTGCTGAGCGCTTCGAAGCTTTCGGGGCGGGAGCGATGCGGAATCGGGCAGTAGATCAGCTTCGTTTCTTGTTTTCCAGCGTGCGGAATTGTCGCAAGCACGGGCCGGCGCGTGGCCGGGCAAGAGCCAGAATCAGGAGGTTCAGATGCTGAAGGGACTACGCGGCGCATCTATCTGGAGCGAAGATCTGACGAAGGCACTGCTGCCGTTCTACCGCGACACGCTGGGGCTTGCCGTGGGCATGGAGGCGCCGGGTTCGTTCTTCTGGGGGATCCGAACGGTATCTCGCTCGCCCTCGCCACACACAGTGACGTGCGCGGAAAGGACGCCGACCCGGCGCGCCAGATGTCGCCCTCGATACGGACGATTGCCGCGGCGAAGTGGCGCGATTGGAGGCCGCAGGCGTCGAGATCGTGGAAGACGTCAACGATGTTGGAAACGGCCTGCTCATGGCGCCGCTCCGCGATCCAGAGGGCAACCTCGTACAGCTCATGCAGTTCTCGTAGTCGACGTAGCCTCAAGCTCCCGCCTCTAGCGAATCTTTCGCGTGCCTTCGATGGCCGTCTTACCCGGATCGAGCACGAAGCGGATCACCGGGAAGCCGGTATCGCATTGCGTGAACGACGCGATGATGGGATAGACCGGATCAACGCCCTCGGCGGACCACGCCGCGCGATCGAACGCACCTAATTCGCAGCGGCCGCGCTCGGCGCGGTGGAAACGATACTCCGGGTCAACCTGCACGAGCACTGGCTCGCCGTCCCTCTGGCGGGCGAGGTTCATATTCGCCACGTACTGCACATCGCCGCCGGAGATCGGCTCGGGGTCGACGAGCGACGCGCGCAGGATATCCGTCCCATCCTTCGTAACCGTTGCGACGATGCGGTCGTGATAACGGGCGATCTTCACATCGCCGATGTCGCACGCGTAGCCCCAGCGGCGCGCGAGCGCGTCGGCCGCCGCCGGCGAGTCGGTGTATGCGCGCAGCAGGAAGCCGCGCGGCAGTGCGGCGGAGCGGCAACCGATGCGCACCTGCGCCAGCATGAAGGAACCCACCGGGCTGTCCGGGTAGCGCGCGGCCGTGAAGATCACCGTGGCCGGGATAGTCGGATGCAGCGCGCGCGGTAGCAGCGCCTCGCGATTACTGTCGTTGATCTCGTAGCGGAGGTGCAGCAGCTCGACGCCCTCGACTTCCCACGCTTCGGCATCAAGGTTGTCGAGGAGCGGCGCACGTTCGAGCAGTGCTGCGATGTCGCGAGTGCCGATGAGGACCATGGTTCGGGCTCCAGTCGTCGGTCATCCGTCGTCGGAGGCGGCGTTCGGACGCAGTGTGTCGCGTGGCCTCGCGGGGCGCTAGCCGATACGTGGCGGGCCTGCGACGATGCGGCGGCGGAGCTGGTCGATCCCGTCAGGGCCCTCCTTTCCACCCCACCGCGCTTCGAGGAACCAGGTCGCACCAGCATCGCGCCAGGGCAGGACCTTCGCCGCCGCGCGCGCAGGATCAGACGTCGATGTCGTGCCTTCAACGATGATGTCGAACGGCCGAGCATCGACGCGACGCTCGGCGACCCGAGCCGCGATTTCGCGTAATTCGTCCGCCTCAGGCTGGCGCATGGCGCCCTTATCGCTGCGCACCGTCGGGATCAGGCCGTCGTAGCGGAGGGCGCGACGCATCGATGCCTCGAACGGCCACGCACCCACTACCCAGATAGGAATGCGCGGCTGCTGGACAAGCGCGGGCGCGGGCGCGAACGCAGTGGGAGTGACGTGGTAGTGCTGGCCGTTGTGGGAGAACGGCTGGCCGCGCCACAGACCCGTCAGCACGTCCAGCCCTTCATCCAGCAGCTCGGCGCGCTGTTTGCGATCGGTCGCCTCGCCGAAGTTCTCGAACCCGGTGTCGGTCGCGCCGAGGCCAACGGACAGGATGACGCGCCCGCCAGAGAGGTCATCGAGCGTTGCGGTCTCGCTGGCGAGCTTCCACGGCCGCATCCGCGACACAGGCGACAGCATCGTGCCCAGGCGAATGCGTTCGGTGCGCATCGCGGCGGCCGTCAGCGATACCCACGCGTCGACCCCCCACACGGGCTCCCAGACGAAGAAGCCATCCCAGCCCGCCTGCTCCGCCTCATGCGCGAGATCAGCAGCGACACGCGCATCACCTGTGGGCAACACGAACCCGAACTTCATACTTCCTCTCCCAGTCCCGCGTGCTCCGCGAACGCCCAGCCATCGAGATTCGGCGCCTCATGCCCGAGCTGCGCGAGCATCACTCCAATTTGCGTTCGGTGCTCGATGCCGTGCTGAATCGCGTGCAGCAGGAAGAAGCTCTTCGGATAGCGATGGCCCTTGCGCTGATACGAAAGCACGACATCGGCGTCTACGTCGAGCGCGCTCGCCGCCGCAGGAAGAGCCTCGCTAGTTTCCGCCGCGATCACCATCAGCGCTTCGAACTCGGGCCACTGCGGAGCGAGTGCTCGCGGATCCTGCGCATTGCCATCGAGTCGCGCGAGAAACGAGTACTGTCCGCACACCACGTGCAGCAGTGTCTGGCGTATCGATCCGAAGACGTTGCTGTCCGGCGCGTCGAGCTGCGCCTCGGTGAGGTTCCGGCAGACGTCGATGACGCGCCCGTTCGCCCAGTCGTTGTACATGAACATCCGCGCGAGCGGCGTACTGGCATCGGAAGAGGCATCTGGCGGCATAGCAAGATTGTGCGGGGTTGGCGCGGCTACAACAACGTTACGCCGACAGCCCGTGTCACCTAACGCCTCGCCGCCGAGAAATTATCCGGCGACGGCCGCGGCGGGGGCGTTCTGGAATTGCGGCATTACTTCCTTTGCGAATAGGCGCAGGCTGTCGAGCACTTGTGCTTGCGGTACCGTCTCGGCGGCGTTCAGCAGGAAGTTGATGCGGTCGACGCCGACGGACTCCCAGCCGCGCACGACCTGCGCGATGCGGTGCGGGTCGCCGATGCAGATGCCCTCGGGCACGCGGCCGCCCTCGCCCGGGCTCTGCGATTCCTGGCGCAGCTGTGGCAGCAGACCCTGCGACGGGTACGAGCGCGTCGGATACGCCTCGCGCGCCGCGAGGAGCTGCGCGGCAAGGTAGCTGAATGTTCCAGCGAGGCGCTGGCCGGTCTTGATGCCCGTCTCGGCGTCGTCGTGGCAGTAGAGAAAGTTGACCGTGTTCACCTGCTCGTTCACGAACGCGCCAACGGGATCGCACGACTTGATGCGGCGGCGGTACTCGGCGATCTTGTGCTCCTGCTCGGCGATGCCGCCGAACGTCAGGCCGAGGCTGCCGAGCCCGCGGTCCGCCGCGTCCAGCTCCGTGCCGGGGCTTGTGACGGCGACCCACATGGGCGGATGCGGCTTCTGATACGGCTTCGGAAGGATCGCGCGCGACGGCATCGAGAACGCCTCGCCCTGATAGCTGAAGCGTTCCTGCATCCACATCTTCGGCAGCACGCGGACAATCTCGTCCCACGTCTTCTTCGTGTCGTCGGGGTTCGCCTGGAACCCCGCCAACTCCGTCCACGTTGCGGAGCGGCCGGTGCCAACCTCAAGTCGGCCGCCGGAGAGAATATCCAAAACGGCGGCGCGCTCGGCGATGCGGATCGGGTGGTTGAACTGCGGCACGCAGACGACGATGCCGTGCCCGACGCGAATGTTCTTCGTTTGCATCGCGCACGCCGTGAGGAACAGCTCGGGCGCGGACGAGTGCGAGTACTCCTCGAGGAAGTGATGCTCGACGCACCAGACCTGGTCGAAGCCCAGCTCGTCGGCGAGGCGCACCTGCTCCAGCGCGTTCATATAGACGTCGCGCTCGGACTCGCGTGTCCACGGCCGCGGCACGGACAGTTCGTAGAAGACGCCGAACTTCATGGTGCACCTCCGGGTGCGGGCGCCGGTCGACGGTCATCGGTCGTCGGTGACGCCGTGGTGCGAGCATATATCTTTGGTTCGGCTGAGGGCAAATGTTCTGGAATCGAGGGACCGCGATGCTCGGTCTCCCCGACAGCCCTCGCCTTCGGCGCATGTTATCGTCCCTCCTAATGGCGAACGAACACGTCACCGCGACGCTGCTGATCTCTTGCCGCGACCAGAAGGGGCTGGTGGCGGCCGTCTCCGACTTCCTCTATCGGAACGACGGCAACATCGTCCACGCCGACCAGCACACGGACCTTGAAGAGATCGTCTTCCTCCAGCGCGTCGAGTTCGAGCTGGACGGGTTCGCGATCGCCCGGAGCGAAATCGAGACGGCCTTCCGGTCGATCGCGGAGCGGTTCGACATGAAGTGGAGCCTGCGCTTCTCCGATGAGGTACCTCGCGTCGCGCTACTCGTATCGAAGATGCACCACTGCATGTACGACATCCTCGCCCGCTGGCGAATGGGCGAGATTCATGCGGAGATTCCCGTCGTCATCAGCAACCACCCGGACGGGCGCGCGATCGTCGAGGAGTTCGGCGTTGCGTACGAGCATCTGCCGGTCGCGAACGGCGACAAGGCCGCCCAGGAGGCGCAGATCGTCGCGCTGCTGGAGTCGCACCGCATCGATCTCGTGATCCTGGCGCGCTACATGCAGGTGCTCAGCGACGATGTTGTGCGGCGGTATCCGAACCGCATCATCAACATCCACCACTCGTTCTTGCCAGCGTTCGCCGGCGCGCGCCCATACCACCAGGCGCACGAACGCGGCGTCAAGATCATCGGCGCCACCGCGCACTACGCGACGCCGGAGCTGGACCAGGGCCCGATCATCGACCAGGGTGTCGCGCCCGTGAGTCACCGCGATTCGGTCGCCGACCTCGTGCGCAAAGGCCGCGATCTCGAGCGCGTCGTGCTGGCGCGCGCGGTCGACCTGCACCTGCGGAACCGCGTCCTGGTGTACGGCAACAAGACGGTCGTGTTCGACTAGCAGAAAGCCGTCAGCTAGTCAGCGCGTCAGGCCATCAGGCGAACGCTTCGCCCCACCCCTCAGCATTCCGCAGCCTTGTACCCGAAAACTCCAGCGTTGATGCGATGACGCGCTGCCAGAGCGGGACGAGTCGCGGCGTGATGCGCAGTTCGACATTCGACGCCGCGAGCGCGGCAAGCAGGTCGCCGACGGGTTCGACGCTCAGCGGCGCGACCCGTTCGCGGCTGACGAAGTGGCCGGCCGAGTCGCCGTTTGGCGCGAACGTCGCCGGCAGCATCGTGTAGCGGTAGAGCTGCGTCGCGCGCACGCGCTCAAGCCACGCCGACTCGATGGCGATCACCATCTTCGCTTCGATGCCGCCGAACCAGCGTTCGCGATCCTCGTCCGACGTGCGCGGACCCGGCCAGAAGCAGGCGCGCGGGCACTCGCGCGGCACGTAGTACATCGGCGCGTGCCATGCATCGATCGCCCAGACGAGCGGCTCGACCTCGCGTCGCGCAGGCGGCGACCGCGGGTCGAAGACGGCGATGTCCGGCTCTTCGCTGAAGTGGTAGAGGGGTTGATCGTCCACAGATTTCACAGATTGGCACAGATTCTTGATGGTAGGAAATGTGGTCGGGGGCGGATCAGCGGCGCGATTCCGCAACAGCCGCGATCTGCTCGGCCAGTTGCGGCGCATCGAGGTACTCGGCGAACCTGCTGAATTCGGGGCGCGGCGACTGCCAGCGGAGCGCGACAGATGACGCATCGATCGGCAGCGCCGTGCGGAGCGTCGCGAGGTCCTTGAACAGCATCGCAAGATCTCGCTGCTCGGCGAGCGTCGCGGCCAGCGACGGCGCACTTCGCACCGCCACGCCCCAGGCCGCCGGATCTTCCGGTATGGCCTCGATGTGGATGAACTTTGCGAGTACCGCTGCGGCCGACTTCGCGCCCCAGCCGGGCAGGCCGGGAAAGCCGTCGGCGCTGTCGCCTACGAGCGCGAGATAGTCGGGTATCGACGTCGGCAGCACGCCGAACTTCGCGACGACTCCATCTTCGTTAATCATGCGCCGTGCGCGGCGGTCGAACTGCACGACATGATCCCCCACGACGCACTGCGCGAGATCCTTGTCGGGCGTGCATATCAACACCTGTTCGGCGTGCGCCGCGGCCTGGGCGGCGCCTGCCGCGAGCGCATCGTCTGCCTCGTACTCCGTCATCGCCCAGACGACGACGCCCAGCAGGGTGAGCGCCTCTTCGAGGATGGGAAACTGCGCGTGCAGCTCCGGGTCGATGCCGGCGCCGGTCTTGTAGCCGGGCCAGAGGCCGTTTCGGAATGACTCGATGACGTGATCGGTGGCGACGGCGATGTGTGTGACATCGTCGCGCAACAGCGAGATGACCGACGCGAGCACGCCGCGCACCGCCGCCACTTCCGTGCCGTCGGCGGCCTTCTCGCTCGGTATCGCGAAGAAGTGGCGGAACAGTTCGTACGTCCCGTCGATCAGGTACACGCGCGGGCGGATCGGTTGGGTCTCCACTCTTCTTGGCCTACGATTGGGCGCAGCTAAGGCTACGCGAGTACGTTCGATGAGCCGCGGCCAGTCGCCCGACTCCCACTAGATCGGCGCGTCCGGTGCCACGAGGGGCCACGGGCGCGTGCGCTCCATCGTCAGCGCCAGGTCGAGCAGCAGCGCGTCTTCGTGACGACGCGTCATCGCCTGCAGTCCGACGGGCAAGCCGTTGACGGTGAGTCCGGCGGGAATGCTGATTGCGGGGTAGCCGCTGATGTTGGCCGGGATCGTCAGCGCGCCGTTGTTGTTGCGGCCGACGCGCTCGCCATCGACGCGGCTGGGCGTCGGGCCTTCGGCGGCGAACGCCTCCTGCGGGCTCGTGGCGCAGAGCACAATGTCGACTTGCTCGAAGATGTCGGCCATCAGCTCGTTCAAATCGGCGCGAAAGCGATCGACCGACGCCGCATGCCAGATGCGATAGTTTTCCATGAACTCCATGCCAACGCGGATCTCGTACGTGAGGTCGTCGCGGCAGTCGGGCCAGAACTGCTTGAGGTCGTTGTACAGCCCCGGCGCGCCGGCGTTCAGCCACGCGGCCGCCTTCTCCGGAAACCGGATGTTTGCATCAACGCAGCGCATGCCCGTCTCGGCGACGAGCACGTCCGCCGCGTCCGTGACGACGCGCGCGACCTCGCGCTCCAGCACGGCCGCGCCGAGATCCGGCACCACGGCAACGCGCAGGCCGGCGATATCGCGCGTGCCGAGACCCTCCTCCCAGCCATCGATGCGCGGCAGGCTGAAGGCGTCGCGCGGGTGGTAGCCGGATGTGATGTCGTACCAGCGAGCAGCGTCGCGGACGGTGCGGGCGACGGTGCCCCAGTTGCTGGTCAACGGGCCGTTGCGGGCTTTCGGGCCGCGCGGGATGCGACCGAAGGTGCCCTTCATGCCGACAAGCCCCGTGTACCCCGCCGGGATGCGGATCGAGCCGCCGCCATCGCTCGCCGTAGCAGCCGGCACGAGGCCGCCGGAAACGGCCGCGGCGGAACCGCCCGATGATCCCCCCGGCGTGCGCTCGAGGTTCCACGGGTTGCGCGTGACGCCGTGGAGCTTGGTCGCGGTATACGCGACGAGCCCGAACTCGGACGCGGCTGCCTTGCCCATGATGATCGCGCCGGCCGCCCGCAGACGGCCGACATCGATCGAGTCGAAGTCGACGATGTTGTCCTTGTAGACGATGGAACCGTGCGTCGTCGGCATGCCCTTCGCGTGCTCGAGATCCTTCACGAGCAGCGGCACACCGGCGAGCAGCCCAGGATCCTCGCCCGCGGCGACGCGGCGGTCGATCTCCGCGGCCCGGCGCCGCGCGCCCTCGGCATCGAGATATGCGACAGCGTTCAGCTTCGAAGCGGCGATCGCAGTGAGCGATGCTTCCACGGCATCGACGGAGCGCACGTCGCCGTGGCGGATGCTATCGGCGAGGGAGGACGCGTCACCTAGCCATGGCTGCATGTTGATCTCCTGCGTGTATGGCGGTTAGGTGCGCGGCAGACCGAGGCCGCGCTGCGCGATGATGTTGCGCTGCACTTCCGAGGTGCCCGCCGCGATCGTATAGGACGCGGCCGCGAGATAGTAGGCCGCGAACCGGCCATCGAGCGGCGCGTGGGCCGAACCGCGCGCGAGCACGCCGGCCTGGCCGGTGAGGCCGATCGCCGCGGCAGCGAATCGCGACTGCAGTTCGGTTGAGTAAAGCTTGGCGATCGAGGCCTCTGAGTTCGGCACCAGACCGCGTCCCTGCATCCACGCCACACGGTAGGCGAGGATCCGGCCGACGTGGAACTCGATCTGTAATTCGGCGAGGCGGTGCCGGATTTGCGTGTCGTCGATCTGGCGGCTTCCGTCGGGCCGGCGCGTCGCTGCGTAGCGGATCAGATCATCGAGCAGCGTCTGCGCGAAGACGATGCGCTGGATCCCCGACCGCTCGAAATCAAGCGTCGTCGTGGCGACGTACCAGCCGCGATTGAGTTCGCCGACGAGGTTGGCGCGCGGGATGCGGACGTTATCGAGGAACATCTGGTTGAATGCGGCGGAGTTGAGCATGTTCGTCAGCGGTGTGATGGTGATGCCGGGCGACTTCATATCCATCAGCAGATAGCTGATACCGCGGTGCTTCGGCGCTTCCGGATCCGTGCGCACCAGCAGGATGCAGTAGTCGGCGCGCTGTGCTCCCGACGTCCACATCTTCTGGCCGTTGACGACGAACTCGTCGCCATCGAGCACGGCGCGCGTCTGCAGCGACGCCAGATCCGAGCCGGAGCCCGGTTCGCTGAAGCCCTGGCACCAGTTCATGTCGCCGCGGGCGATGCGGCCGAGGAAGCGCTCGCGCTGGTCGCCGGTGCCGTGCATCATCAGCGTCGGGCCGACCATGGCGACGCCCATGCCGCCGAAGCCCGGCGCGCGCAGCCGCGACATCTCTTCGTTGTAGACGAGCTGCTGCATGGGGCCGGCGCCCAGCCCGCCGTGCTCCTTGGGCCACGCCAGCGTCAGCCAGCCCTTGTCGGCGAGCTTGGCCTGGAACGCCTTCGCCAGCGCACCCTGCTCCTTCGGCGCGTCCTCGCGGTCGTTGTAGGCGGAGCTGCCGAAGGTCGGCGGCAGCTCGGCGGCGACGAACGCGCGGATCTCGTCGCGGAACGCCTCTTCCTCGGGCTCGAAGCGGAAGTCCATGCTGCCTCCGGCCAGCGAACTGTGGCCGAAGCGATGCTAGCACACGTACGACGTTGACACCGGCGCGGCGGGGGGCTTGAAGCTCGGGCTGGAAGGGAGTATCGTCGCCTTCAACCTCGCAATGGGTCAGGGAGTGTTCTTGAACGAGCCGGAAAGTGCGCCAGTACACGGGCGTATGGTGTCGATCGACATCCTGCGGGGCGTTGCCATCCTCTGGGTGGTGCTGTTCCACCTCTGGGGCGACCTCGAGTTCTTCCCTGGCGTGCCGCGCGAGTACTACGAGCAACTCACGTGGCAGGTGCAGCACGGGAGCGGCCCGTGGGCGGTCTTCACCGCGTGTACCGACCTCTTCTTCCGCGACGGATTCCAGGGTGTGCCGCTGTTCATGATGATCAGCGGCGTATCGCTAACCATCGCCGCGTACCGGGCCGGCGACGGCCTGCGCTGGCCGCGATTCTTCTTCGCGCGTTTCTGCAAGCTGCTGCTGCCGTACTGGGTCGGCGTGGCGATCACGTACGCGGTGATCTCGGCGATCGCCTGGCGGCAGGCGAGCATCGGCGATGGCTCGTTCTCCGACCACTTCGGCCATGGCCTGACGATCTCGCTGCACACGATCATCCTCATCGATAGCGGCGTCGTCTGGGCGAGCATCGCGTTGGTGCCGCGGCTGTTCGAGGATCAGTGGTTCTTCGCGCCGCAGCTGGCGCTGTGGTTCGTCGGTCTACTGGCGCAGTACTACTTGCTGTTCCCGCTGCTCTTCCTCGTGATGCGCAAGATCGGCGTCGTGGCGTTTCTCGCGCTGACGTTCGGCATTTCCGTGCTGGCGAATTGGTGGATCGTACACGAGTATGGCGCGCTCGAGCTGAAGTTCTTTCTCGTGACCGGCTGGGCGCCGTTCCGGCTGTTCGAGTTCACCGCGGGCATGGCGATCGGCTGGCTGCTGATCGCGCCAGATGGCCGGCGCTGGCTCGCGCGCGTGCGCAACCCGTATGTGCTGGGCAGCGCGCTCGCGCTCGGCTTCGCGGCGCACACCGCGGGCGATCTCTGGATCGGGCGATGGACGGCGGAAGAGCTGACGTCCGGCGGTACGGGCATGTATCTGCAATCGCTGGCGCTGCCGCTGGTGACGTTGGGGCTGGCGCTGCTCGCCCTGCCGCTGCTCGTGAAGCCGCCGTCGCGCGTCGATGTGAGCGTACCGGTGCGCGCGCTGACGACGGTCGGCGTGATGTCATACGCGCTGCTCATCGTGAACGACCCGATGCGGCTGGTGGCGAGCCAACTCCGGCTTGAAGATGTCCCCAGCGCCGTCTGGTGGACGTTCCTCGTGGCGGTGTACGTGCCGGCGAGCATCGCGCTGGCGTGGCCGCTGGCGCGCGTGCTGGGGCTGATGCCGAGGCAGTCGGCTCCCTCTGCTCGCGCGGCAACGCCAGAGGCCCCGCGGGCGGCGCCAGCACCGGCATCGGAAGGCGTGGAGGCGGCCGTCTGACGAACTTTTCTCCGAAATATCTGTGTCGGAGGCAAGTCCGGCCGTAGCAGGGGCGCGTATAGTAGCTGTTACGTACGCAAACCCGGCTCGGTCAGCCGGTCCGTCATCGTCATCCCGCGATCAGGAGAATGGCCATGCGCTCCTTGCTATCCGTGCTTCTCGCCGTCTGCCTGTCGCTGTCCGTCTTCGCCGCACAACAGGCGCGGACGGCCGAAGCCGCGTTTCACTGCATACGGATTCACGCCGTCATGAGCGGCTTCAACGGCGACAACAACATCCAGTACGTCGAATTGCGCCTGTCCGCGAATGGCCAGACGGCGCTGACAGGTCACAAGCTCGAGTTCTTCGACGCGGGTGCAACGCTCCTAGCGACCTTCACGTTCCCGTCAGGCGTGACGAACGGTTGGAAGGGCGATTCGGTCCTCATCGCTACATCCGAATTCAACAGCAGCGTGACGGGCGGCGCCGCGGACTTCGTGTTTAGCGGCGCCAACACGACCGGCCCGAGCGCTCTACATCCGATCTCGCTCACCGGCGGTTGGGTCGTGTGGGCGGGCCAGCTCGGCGACATCAATTGCGCGTTCGGGCCGGCGCCGGTCGATGCAGTAGCGTACGGTGGCGCCGCGCCTATGTTCGGCATGCCGGCGCCCGCTTTGCCCGCCTCTGGCACAACACAGGCGCTAAGGCTGTCGAACCTCGCCCTCGGACCGACCAACAACGCCACAGAGTACTCGCTTCAAAACGTATCGACGACGACGTTCCCCGTCAGCTGTGGGCCCTGCGACTTCCTAGATTCGGGCAGTTTACCGACGGACTTCACGACGCCACGCAACAACGGTCGCACGGTGCTCCTGCTTAGCGCTCCGTTCGTCCCGGGTGTAGGCGGCATCGCAGAAGATCCAGCCTTGCCATCCGCTGCCGTCGCGTCTTCCGGCGCGACTAGCGGATCGGACTCGAGCGCCTACGCGATCGCGGGCGGCATCGCCGCGACAGCGATTGCGGCCGGCGTCGGCTGGTACGTCTATCGCCGCCGCACGCTGTAGGCGCCGGTTCGGCCTCGTAGCTGGACGCGGGAGCCCGTGTTAGACTGCGCCCCGTGAAGCTCGATCTGCTCCGCGAACTCTCCGTCCCGGCATCGACGAAGATCCTGTTGCTCGTCATCGACGGGCTGGGCGGGCTACCGAACGCCAGTGGACGCTCGGAGCTGGAGCAGGCGAACATCCAAAACCTCGACCGGCTGGCGAAAGACAGCCTCTGCGGACTGACGATGCCCGTCGGCTACGGCGTGACGCCGGGCAGCGGTCCGGGCCACCTGGCGCTCTTCGGATTCGACCCGGAGGTGTACACCGTCGGCCGCGGCGTGCTGGAGGCCCTCGGCATCGACTTCGATCTACGCTCCACCGACGTGGCCGCGCGCGGCAACTTCTGCACCGTCGATCTCGAAGGCCGCATCACCGACCGGCGCGCCGGTCGCGTCGCCACCGATCGATCGGCGCCGCTGTGCGAGAAGCTCTCGCGCATCAAGCTCCCGGGCGTCGAAGTCTTCGTCGAGCCGGTGCGCGATCATCGCTTCCTGCTGGTACTGCGCGGCGAGGGGCTGTCGGACCGCGTGACGGAGACGGATCCGCAGCGCGAAGGGCAGACGCCGCTGCCGGTGCGCGCGCTCGCACCCGAGGCGGAGGCGACGGCAAAGCTCCTGAATCAGTGGGTCGCCGAAGCGGAGAAAATGCTGCACGACTGCGAGCCGGCGAACATGCTGACGCTGCGCGGCATCGCCAAGCATCCTCCCATGCCGTCGATCGTCGAGACGTGCAACTTTCGTGCCGCCGCCATCGCGGCGTACCCCATGTACCGCGGGCTGGCGAAGCTGGTCGGTATGGACGTGCTAAAGACGGGCGCCACGTTCGCGGATGAAGTCGCGACACTGAAGGCGCACTGGGACGAGTACGATTTCTTCTTCATCCACTTCAAGCGCGCCGACGCGGCTGGCGAAGACGGCGATTTCCAGGCAAAAGTCGCCGCGCTGGAAGAAGTCGATACGTACATCGATGCGCTGCACGCGCTGCAGGCGGACGTGTTTATGGTGGCGGGCGACCACTCGACGCCGGCGATAGCGGCGGGACATTCGTGGCACCCGGTGCCGTTCCTCTTCCACGCGAAGGAGTACGGCCAGGCGGACGAGACCGAGGGCTTCAACGAGAAGGACTGCGCGCACGGCATCCTCGGCACGTTCCCGGCGAAGGAAGTGCTGTCGCTGGCCATGGCGCACGCCGGCCGCCTGACGAAGTTTGGAGCCTGATATGGCACGCACGCCGATCATTGCCGGCAACTGGAAGATGAACACGCTGCGCGACGACGCGCTCGCGCTGGTGCGCGCGCTGCGCGAGCGCGCCGACGCGATCACCGGGGCCGAAAAGATCGTCTGCCCGCCGTTCGTCTTCCTGCACGATGTCCGGCAGGCGCTCACCGGTTCGAGCATCGCCATCGGCGCGCAGAACGCGTACTGGGAAGAGAAGGGCGCATTCACCGGCGAGGTGAGCATCACGCAGGTGGCCGAGACGGCGACGCACGTGATCCTCGGCCACAGCGAGCGCCGTCAGTACTTCGGCGAAACGGACGAAACCGTGAACCGGCGCGTGAAGGCGGCGCTGGCGCACGGCGTCGTACCGATCATGTGCGTCGGCGAAACGCTCGAACAGCGCAACGGCGGCGAGACATCGGCTGTGCTCGTGCGCCAGACGCGGGGCGGGCTCGACGGCGTCGATGTGGGAGCCGGCTTCATCGTCGCGTACGAGCCCGTCTGGGCGATCGGCACCGGGCTGGCAGCGGATGGCGCGACCGCGCAGGAGGCGATCGGCCTCATCCGCACGACGCTGCGCGAAGTAGCGGGCGATGTCGCGAGCAGCGTCCGCATCCTGTACGGCGGCTCCGTGACACCGGAGAATATCGCGGAGTACATGGCGCAACCCGACATCGATGGCGGTCTGGTCGGCGGCGCGTCGTTGAAGGCAGACAGCTTCATCGGCCTCATTCAGGGTGCAGCCGCGGCGGCCGCCGGGCGCCCGTGACGCCCCGCCGCCTGGTCGCAATCGTCGGCGCGACGGCGGCCGGCAAGACAGCGCTAGGCCTCCAACTGGCACAAGCGTTGACGGGCGAGATCGTCAACGCGGACTCGCGGCAGGTGTACCGCGGCCTCGACATCGGCACGGCAAAGCCGACGATCGCGGAGCGTGCGGCCGCACCGCATCACCTCATCGACGTCGTCGATCCGGACGAGCCGTTCACGCTCGGCCTCTTCCTCAGCGAGGCGGGCGCAGCGTTGGACGGCGTCTGGTCTCGCCGACGCCAGCCGATCGTCGTTGGTGGCACAGGGCAGTACATCTGGGCGCTCCTCGAAGGGTGGAAGGTGCCGCGCGTGCCGCCGGACCGCGAGTTGCGCGCGCGCCTCGAAGCGATCGCGGCGAAGTACGGTCCGGATGCGCTCATCCGCGAGCTGCTCGACGTCGATCCGGCCAGCGCCCTGAACATCGACGCACGAAACGTCCGCCGGGTCATCCGCGCGATCGAAGTGACGCGGGCGACCGGGCGGCCGTTCAGTGCCTGGCAACGGAAAGTCGCGCCAGATTTCGAAACGACGATCATCGGCCTGCAGATGGAGCGCCGCGCGCTGTACGCCCGCATCGATGCGCGCGTCGATGCGATGCTCGCGGCGGGGCTGGTCGACGAAGTCCGCAGCCTCAACGCCGCCGGATACGGTTGCGACCTGCCGTCGATGGCGAGCATCGGCTACCGGCAAGTCTGCGCGCATCTACGCGGCGATCTGTCGCTCGCGGAGGCGACGGCGCAGATCAAGACGGAGACGCACCGCCTCGCGCGCATGCAGCACACATGGTTCCGCGCGGCGGATCCGCGCATCCGCTGGCTCGACCCCGACGCCCCGGACCTGCTCGGAGATGCGCGGTCGATTCTTGACCAGACTATGTAAAGTCCGGCGCATCCACCTCCTCTCCGCCGGGCGGAGAGGACCAGCGCGAAGCGCGGAGGTGAGGTCTCGATCGGGCTTCCAACAGCTTCGGCGCTGGCCTACAATGCGGGCATGTACGACACGATCGTCCTCTGGCTTCACGTCCTCGCCGCGGCGGTCTTCATCGGGCCACAGTTCTTCCTCGTGGTCGCGGCGGTGCCGGCCATGCAGACCATTGAGGATGTCAAGGTGCGCGCCACGGCGATGCGTGTGATGACGATGCGCTTCGGAATGCTCGGAGGCGGCGCGCTGGTCGTGTTGCTGATCACCGGCGTGGTGAATTACTTTCACGCCAAAGATCTGGGCTACATCAGCAACGACGACTTTCCGCGCTACTTCATGGCCATGCAGATCAAGCTGACGCTGGTCACGGTTGTGGTCATACTCACGGTGCTGCACGGCATGGTGTTCGGACGGCGGCTCCAACATTTGCAGGAGTCTGACGCCCCGACCGAGGAGATCGCGAAGGCGCGGCAGTGGTCGATGCTGGCCTCGATGGCCACCCTCGGGGCATCGGTCGCGATCCTCTTCTGCGCGGCGGTGCTGGGATCCAGCTGGTCCAAGTTCTGATGCGGTGTACGGTTCGTTGACATAGTTGACCAATAACGTCTACAATCGTTCCAGAAGCGCACGCCGCTTCGCATCATCTCACTGGGACACGCCCACAAGTGGCGCGCAGCAGTCGTTACAGGAGGTAGCCCGCTATGGCATCCGATGTGCTCGTGACGACTCAGTGGGTCGCCGACAACCTGAGCAATCCGAAGATCAAGCTGATCGAGGTCGATGTCGACACGACAGCGTACGACGAGGGCCACGCGCCCGGCGCCGTCGGCTTCAACTGGACCAGCCAGCTCCAGGACCAGGTGCGGCGCGACATCCTCACCAAGGAGGGGCTGGAGCAGCTCCTCGGCAGCGCGGGCGTCGGCAACGACGACACGATCGTGTTGTACGGCGACAACAACAACTGGTTCGCCGCGTACGCGTTCTGGCTGCTGGAGATGTACGGCCACAAGGACATCAAGCTGATGGACGGCGGCCGCAAGAAGTGGGTCGACGAGAAGCGCGCGACAACGAAGGATGTGCCGTCGCCTGCGAAGACGTCGTACAAGGCCCAGGCGCCGAAGGCGGAGCTGCGCGCCAAGCGCGATCAGGTGCTGGCGGCGCTGGGCAACGCGAAGAACGCGATGGTCGATGTGCGCTCGCCCGCCGAGTACAAGGGCGAGATCATGGCGCCTCCCGGTCTCCCGGAGACGGCGCAGCGCATGGGTCACATCCCCGGCGCGGCGAACGTGCCGTGGGCGCAGGCTGTGGCCGAAGACGGCACCTTCAAGCCCGTCGCGGAGCTGGAGGCGCTATACGCGCCCAAGGGCGTCACGAAGGACAAGGAAGTCATCGCCTACTGCCGCATCGGCGAGCGATCGTCGCACACGTGGTTCGCGCTGAAGCACCTGCTGGGCTACCCGAACGTCCGCAACTACGACGGCTCGTGGACCGAGTACGGCTCGCTCATCGACGTGCCGATCGAGAAGTAGGGGTTCTGGTTGTAGGTGGTCGGTTCCAGGTGATAGGGCCGCGGCACGGAGCCGGATTCTATGTCTGACTATCTGCGTCTGATCGCGAAGCGCGCGCTCACGAATGCGGATCCTGCGCTGCTACAGGTCGGCTTCGAGGCTGCGGTGCTGGATCGTTACCTCGAGTCGTCCGCGTACAGCGTGATGCGCACGGAGACGGTCGGTCGCGTCAAGAAGCAGAGCGGCTGGTCGATCGACTTCGGCATCGCACCGGACAACACGACGATCCACGCATCTTGGCAAGCGCTCACAGCCTCGCTGCCTGACGACGAGCGGGCGCACTGGTCGCTCTTCGGCGCGCCGCAGTTCGAGCCCAGCGAAATGTTCCTGCGCATGCAGCTCTCACCAAGCAGCTGCTTCGACGACGGCGAGCTGCGCGACTGGTGAACGACGTTCGTGGCGCCCCTGTAGACTTCAGTCCGCTGCGCGCTCGCCACGGATCGCGGCTGGACGGTCACCCGTTCAGAAGCGCGGGCGTTCAGCCCACGTCGTGCGATTCACGAAGCCGCATGGCCCGCGCTGGGCATCGCGGCAGCAACGCTCACGCGCTACTCTCCCTTGGACAGAATGCCCGAGCGAGGTGACGGATGGTGTTTCGACGCACGGAAGCGGATGACCAGCGCGAAGAGGACGAGGACGGACTTACGATTGTGAGCGACGAAGAAGAAGACGGCGACGAGGTAGGCGATCTCTTCGAGCCGGGGCAGCTCTGCGATGCCTGCTCGAAAGAGGAGGGTCGCGTTGGCCTCGATCCGACGTGCCGCGGGCAGTACGACGGCGACCCCGTGTTCCTCTGCTTCGGCTGCCTGACCGGCGCGCTGCAGGACGCGTACAAGAGCGTCGAGGGCGTCGCGATCATCGTCGAGTCGTTCGACGAGTACGCTGACCACTACTACTACCGCCTCGACGAGATGCCCGCCTACCAGTTCGTGCGCGAGGATGTCGAGGCGATCTCGTGGCTGCTGCTGACGATCGGCGACAACTGCGCGCGCTGCGGCGAGCAGGGACACTTCGCGTGGCTCACGCGCGACAACGTCGATGAGCATCTGCCGGAGAACAAGGCGGTGTTCCGCAAGCTGGACGGCGACATCGAGCATCTCTGTGGCGCCTGCGCCGCCGCTGCGCTCTCGGCATCGTACAAATCGCTCGAGCTGCCGCTGATGACCGTCGAACTGCCGCGAAGCGCGATGGGCATCATGATGCCCACAGGGGAGTAGCGCCGCGATGACGCTCCTGCTCGAACAGCAGTACATCGACGAGATGATCGCGCACGCGCGCGAAGACGCGCCGAACGAGTGCTGCGGCATCATCGCCGGGCTCGATGGCCGTGCACAGAAGCTCTATCGCGCCATCAACGCCGAAGCGAGCCCCTACCGCTACAGCGTCGAGCCGAAAGACCTGCTGCGCATCCACCGCGAGGTCGACGGCAACGACTGGGACTTCCTGGTCATCTACCACTCGCACACGCACACCGAGGCGTACCCGTCGCCCACCGACATCCGCCTCGCGGCGTGGCCGGACGCGTACTACGTACTGGTATCGCTGATGGATCAGGCGAAGCCCGTCGTCCGCGCGTACCGCATCGAAGACGGCGTCGTAGATGAGGAGCCGATTGAGGTTCCGGCCTAGTGTTGGCCAGCCAGGGGCCGCTTCCGTAGAATCCCAGCCGGTGTTCCACGAGTGCGACTAGTGAAGCGGCGCATCCCGAAACAGCTCGACTTCCACGGGCATGTTCACGACTTCGTTCGCGCGATTGCAGATCGCAGCGTTGATGAAGTGGGTGCTGTCGATCCGCGCCTCGCCGTACGCCTCGTGAATGTGCCCGAAACAGTGCACGGCGGGTTTGACGGCCGTGAGTCTCTCCTGTAGCGTCCGGCTTCCCGCGAGCGCTCCCCGATACGTCTCGTCGAGGACGCCGTGCGGCGGGCCATGCGTGATCAGCACGTCGATGTCGCGCGGGATGAGGTCCCACCGCGCTGCGAGTTGTTCGTCTTCCGCCATGAACGCCCAGTCGAAGAACTGGGGCGTCCACGGCGAGCCCCAGAATGTGATGCCGCCGATCGTGGCCGCGCTGTCGTTGAGATACGTGCCCGCACCAACGATCGATCGCGCGCGTGCGGGGTCCTGCTCGAACAGAAAGTCGTGGTTGCCCGCGACGAACAAGATTCCGTGCGTGAACCGTCCCTCGATGCGGCGGAACTCGCGCTCGACGCCTTCCAGCTCGCTCTCCGTGCCGCGCCCCGTGAGATCCCCACAATGGACCAATAGATCCCCTGCCGGGGGATCTATGGAGTTTCCATGGGTGTCACTAACAATAACGAGTCGCATGTTAATTGCGCACACGCGCTTGGGCGCGCGCGCCGAACTGTCTACTGTGAACGGTTAACCGTGAACTCCCGCGCCCTACACTTCCTGCTTCGAGAGCGTCGCCAGGAACTCGGCGTTGCTTCCGGTGCGCGAGAGGCGTTCGAGCAGGCGCTCGGTTGCTTCGGAGGGGTTGTTGGCGTTCGATGCAATCATCGACGTCATGCGGCGCATCAGCCACACCTGGCGCAGCGTCGCCTCGTCGAGCAGCAGCTCTTCGCGACGAGTGCTGCTGGCGTTGATGTCGATCGCCGGGAACGTGCGGCGCTCGGCGAGGCGGCGGTCGAGGCGCAGCTCCTGGTTGCCGGTGCCCTTGAACTCTTCGAAGATGACCTCGTCCATGCGGCTGCCGGTGTCGACCAGACACGTGGCTATAACAGTCAGGCTGCCCCCTTCTTCGCAGTTGCGGGCAGCGCCGAAGAAGCGCTTGGGCGGGTAGAGCGCAACCGGGTCCATACCACCGGTCAGGGTACGGCCGCTCGGCGGCATCGCCAGGTTGTAGGCGCGCGTGAGGCGCGTGATGCTGTCCAGCAGGATCACGACGTCCTTGCCACCCTCGACGAGGCGCTTCGCGCGCTCGAGCGCCATCTCGGCGACGCGCGTGTGATCCTCGACCGGCTCATCGAACGTCGACGCGACAACCTCGCCCTTCACCGAGCGCTTCATGTCGGTGACTTCTTCCGGACGCTCGCCGATGAGGGCGACCATCAGGTGGATGTCGGGATAGTTGGCGGCGACGCCGGCCGCGATCGCCTTCAGCAGGAACGTCTTGCCCGCTTTCGGCGGCGATACGATGAGACCGCGCTGTCCGCGCCCGATCGGCGAGATCAGGTTGATCAGCCGGCCCGAGAGATCCGGCACTGTCGTCTCAAGATCGATCATCTCGTTCGGGAAGATTGCGGTGAGGTTTTCGAAGTATGGGCGCGCCTTCGCGACTTCGGGGTCGAGGCCGTTCGTCGCCTCGACGCGCAACAGGCCGTAGTATTTTTCGCTGTCCTTGGGGGGACGCACCTCGCCGGTGACGTAGTCGCCGGTGCGCAGGCCGAATCGCCGGATCTGCGACTGGCTGACGTAGACGTCGTTCGAGCCCGGCAGCAGGCTCTCGCCGCGCAGGAATCCGTAACCGTCGTCCACAATCTCGAGGATGCCGCCTGTGCGGATCGCGGCTTCGCGATCGGCTGCCGACATGGGCTGCTCGCTGGCGTCTTCCTGCGGCGGCTGCGGCTCGCGCTGTGACTGCCGCGGGCCGCCGGATCGCCTTCGTTCTCGTACTGCGCCCATGCTGTCGGACCCTCTATTGGGCTGATGCGCCCTGCTCACTGACTGATGCATCCCTGGAGACGGCTCCGAAGGAACAGGTGCGGCCAAGGTGACCTTCGGCGAGCCGAATTGTGCCTGGTTCAAGGGGAGTCGCTGCGGCGCCGGGAGAACGAGCGCCGGGAGTTCGCGGGTATTCCGCCCTTCCTTGTTACCGGATCGCCGTATGGCTGTCAAGCGTCGCGCTGGAACGCGGTCACTCGCAGGCCTCACTGCGCTCTTGCCAAAGGAGGTATGCGCGCCACGACCGCTCGCGAGTTCGCAGGGCGATCATCGTTCTTGTCGGAAGCACCCACCCGAGGCGTGCATGCGTGAACTCCCGCATTTTGGTCTGCCCCGCGTTGCCCGCGCGGTGGCGCTTGGTGATACTGATCCGCGCTCGCGCAGTGGGCGCGGAGGCCACACGATGGACATTCTCCGAACACTCCTCTTCGTACCCGGAAACCGCCAGCGCATGCTGGAACGCGCCCCGCGCGCGGGCGCGGACGCGATCGTGATCGATCTGGAGGACGCGGTGCCACGCGGCGAAAAGCGCACTGCGCGCACCCTCGTGCGCACCCTGCTGCCGAACATGATCGCGAGCGGGCTGCCGGTGTTCGTGCGGGTGAACAACGTCCGTGGCGGTCTCGCCCGCCACGATGTGATGGCGGTCGTGCGGCCTGGGCTCGCCGGCGTCGTCCATCCAAAGACGGATGCGCCGCAGGATCTGCGCGATCTGGACGTGCTGCTCCGCGAGGCCGAGCTGAAGCACAAGGTGCGCCCGGGCGACATTCGCGTCATCCCGCTGATCGAGAGCCCGATCGCCGTGCTGCACTGCGAAGCGATCGCGCTGGCATCCGATCGTGTGATGGCATTGTCGCTGGGTGGCGAAGACTACACGACCGCGCTCGGCGTGAAACGCGACGCCGTCGGCACTGCGCTCGCGCATGCGCGCGGCGTTATCGTGACCGTAGCAGCGGCCTACGGCATGCTCCCCATCGATACACCGTTCGCGGACATCAAGGACGAGCGCGGCCTCGCGGCGGAGTCGAACCTGGCGCAGTCGATGGGCTTCAAGGGCAAGTACGTCATCCATCCCGACCAGGCCGCGCCGGTCAACACTGTCTTCGCGCCGTCGAACGACGACATCGCGTACGCGCTCCGCGTCGTGGCTGCGGCAGCGCTGGCGGCGAAGCAGCGGCGCGGCGCCGTTGCCCTGGATGGCGCGATGATCGACGCGCCGATCGTCGCGCGGGCGCAGAGCGTGATCGTGTTGGCGGAACGCATCGCCGCAAGCGGCAAATGAAGAAACCCGGCTGAACGCCGGGCTTCTGACTGATCGACCGCTGAACGTGCGCTCTGGCGCTGTCTGACTAGTCCTTCCAGATCGCGTACTGCTGTGCGCGCCGGAGCTTGAAGTCGGTCTCCGGCAGCTTGAAGCCGAGCGCCCGCACCTTCTTCAGAATCACTTCGACCTGGCGCTTCTCTGAAGCCGTCAGCACCTTGCTGCCGAACAAATCGTCGTAGAGCTCTTCCGAGATCTTGACGATCTCGTTGGTGATCTCGCGGCCCTTGTCCGTCAGCTCCAGTCCGACCGCGCGGCGATCGTTCGGATCTGGCAGCCGGCGCACCCACCCGCGCGACTCAATGCGGTGCAGTATGCCCGTGATGCTCTGCGTCTCCTGGAAGAGCAGCGTAGCGACGAGGCTCGGCTTGATAGGCCCGCCCGCGAACAGCAAAACAGCCAGTACGCGCGCCTGCGATGCGGAAACGCCCATGTGATAGAAGCGGCGTTCCAGCAGTTTGTATGACATCCAGTAAATCTCGGTGATCAAGACCCACGGCATCATCTGTTGATGGATCGGTATGTCCGGCCCGCCCTTGCTCGACGACTTGGTCGCGGTTGCCATGAAGACTCAGCCTCTTCTTTCAGCCCTCGCTCACATCTGGTGGCTATGCGATCGAGTCTAGCACCGGCGTAGTGGACGAGCAACGCGACGCAAGCGCGCGCCAGCGAATACTCGGAAGTATCGTTACAACAGCGCCATGGCCGCGAAACATGTTCGTCGCACACGGCGTCCGCACC
>CAYWOO010000055.1:0-12662 GCA_964458665.1 uncultured Dehalococcoidia bacterium | reverse complement strand
TCATAGGTAGCTTGTCGAACTCGATTGCTCAGCGAGGACGAGGGCCCTGCGAGGTAAGCGATACGCGTATGGCCCTGAGCCAGAAGCAGATCGAGTGCTTGGCGCTCCCCGTGCGCTTGGTCGAAGTTTACGGTCGAAAGTCCTGGACGAGCTCGCATTGTTGAATTGATCGCGACCATCGGTCGATGAGTTCTCAGCAAGGGCGCGAGTTCTACTTCTAGGATCCTAGGACTCAAAAGGACCACGCCTTCCGCGCGCCCTCTATCAAGGTCATCGATAACTGTTTGCTCGTCACGCCGTTCACCTGTCGGCTCGATGCGAAGTGTATATCCGCTGCGCGCCGCGAGATCTTCCATCAGCTGATGGAACTCAGCGTAGAATGGGTGGTTCATCAGTGGAGTGACGACACCAATGATCGGGAGGGTTCTCCCCAGTCGATCGTAGTTAAGTCGGTCCGCCGCAGCACGCACCTTCCGTGTCGTTGCGTTGCTGACGGTCCGGTCGCCGCGGAGTGCAAGAGAAGCGGTCTTCGCGGAGACGCCTGCCGCGCGAGCAACTGCGTTGATAGTCGTCCTGCGAGACTCCTGCATGGCTCACCCTTGCTACACCTGCACACGCCCTCATCCGCGCCCCCGACACCGGATGAGCTTCCGCAGCGGTGGCGTCAACTACCGATCGGTACTCCGATCAATACCCGAAGTACAATGGCCACGTATATTCGAGATGTGTATCGTACCGCTATCACAACCTGATCTCTAGAGATTAGGTCACCGACATGGTATTACGACTTGAAAGCGAGAACACAAGCAGATGTCTGTGCTGATCGACTCACCGCTCCCGAACAGGACCTACCGGGGTAAAGTCCGCGACACGTACGACCTGGGCGACCGGATGCTGATCGTGGCGACGGACCGGCTGTCGGCGTTCGACGCGATCCTGCCGACGGGTATCCCGGATAAAGGCAAAGTGCTCAGCCAAATGTCCGCGTGGTGGTTCCAGCGAACGAGTCAGGTTGTGCCGAACCACTTCATCCGCCTCGCCGACGGCACGCCCGCGGACGAGCTGCCGTTCGTACTGCCGCCGGAGCTGATCGGCCGCACGACGATCGCCCACAAAGCGAAGCGCATCGACGTCGAGTGCATCGTGCGTGGTTACATGGCGGGATCGGCGTGGGAGGAGTACAAGAAGTACGGCACCGTCAACGGCATCCGCATGGAGAAGGGCATCACCGAAGGCGAACAGCTCTTCGAGCCGATGTTCACGCCCACGACGAAAGCCGATGAGGGCCACGACGAGCCGATGACACTCTCCGACCTCATGCAGGAAGTCGGGCCGGAGACGACGCAGGTGCTGAAGCTGCGCAGCCTGTCGCTGTACAACTTCGCGGCAGCGTACGCACGCGAGCGTGGCATCATCATAGCCGACACCAAGTTCGAGTTCGGGTTTTTCGAAGGCGAAATCATCGCGATCGACGAGATCTTAACGCCGGACTCGAGCCGTTTCTGGGACGTGAACGACTACAAGACGGGGCGCTCGCAGCCCAGCTTCGACAAGCAGTACGTGCGCGACTGGCTGACGCAGTCGGGCTGGGACAAGGAGCCACCCGCGCCGGAGCTGCCGGATGATGTGGTCCAGGGTACGTCGGACCGGTACAAGGAGGCGTACCGCCGCCTCACGGGCCAGGAAGTCACATAGGTGGTATCCGATCCGCGACATCCGGACTGCGAGCGCGCGCGTTCGGTCTTCCGCGTATGCGACTGCTGGCCGTTCGCTGTGAGGGTTCCTACTTCTTCTCGATCTCGTCGAGGCGGCCGTACATGCCCTTCTCGACCGTGCCGTGGTTGATCACCATGAGCGCAACCAAACCCAGTGCCAACACGATGCCGCCCGTCACAGCGAGCCAGCCTATGTCGTCGCTGGCGGCGCCGATGCCGAGCAGGATTGCACCCACCGCAGCGATCACCGGTGCCGCGAGCGTCGCGCCGTGGCCATCCTCGCCCTTGCCCACCTGAGGCCGTCGTACTGTCTGTGCCATCGCTCCCCCTCCCTCGCAACATGCATCGGCTGTGGCGCTGATCCTATCATACGGACGAACGGTATGGTGCAGATCGACACGCACACATTGCCGATGTCAATGGCGCGATTGCAGTGAAACGGCGGGCAAACGAAAGCCCGCGTTCGCGGGCCATTCGAGTCGATCCTGCGTTCTTGCGAGCGAGGCTAGGCAGAGACGTCCTTGACTTCGTCGATGTCATCGACCGCTTCGTCGGTGTCTGCGCTCGCACCGCTTCGGGTGAGGAGTAGCGGGCGTTTGCGGCTGCGAATGGTGTCGCCGCTGACGATGCACTTTTTGATGTCGGTGCGCGACGGGATGTCGTACATCACCTCCATCAGTGTGTCTTCGAGCACCGTGCGCAGGCCGCGCGCGCCGGTCTTGTGACGGATCGCTTCCTCGGCGCAGGCGCTGAGGCCGTCTTCGGTGAACTGCAACTCGACGCTGTCCAGGCCGAAGAAGCGCTGGAACTGGCGCACGAGCGCGTTCTTGGGCTCGGTGAGGATGCGGACCAGCGCGTCGACATCGAGTGACTCGAGCGCGACCACCATAGGCAGGCGGCCGACAAACTCGGGGATCAGGCCGTACTGCAGCAGGTCGTCGTGCGTGACGTGTTTCATCAACTCGTCGGTCTTCTTCTGCGAATCCATCACCTTGTACTCGGATCCGAAGCCGAGAGAGCGCTTGTCTTTTCCGAGGCGCCTCTCCGTGACCTTGTCGAGCCCCTCGAAGGCGCCGCCGCAAATGAAGAGGATGTTCGCGGTGTTGATCTGGATGAAGTCCTGGTGCGGGTGCTTGCGACCGCCCTGCGGCGGTACATTCGCCGTCGTACCTTCGATGATCTTGAGGAGCGCCTGCTGCACGCCTTCGCCCGAGACGTCGCGCGTGATCGACGGGTTGTCGGACTTGCGTGAGATCTTGTCGATTTCGTCGATGTAAACGATGCCGCGCTCGGCGCGCTGGACATCGAAGTCCGCGGCCTGGATGAGGTGCAGCAGGATGTTCTCCACGTCCTCGCCGACGTACCCCGCTTCTGTCAGCGCCGTAGCGTCGGCGATGGTGAACGGTACGTCGAGGATCTTCGCGAGCGTGCGGGCGAGCAGCGTCTTGCCAGAGCCCGTTGGCCCGAGCAGCAGGATGTTGCTCTTCTCCAGCTCGACGTCGCTGCCCTGCGTGCCGGCGGAGATGCGCTTGTAGTGGTTGTAGACGGCGACCGAGAGGACCTTCTTCGCCTGCACCTGGCCCACGACATACTCGCTCAGGTGGTCGAATATCTCCTTCGGTGGCGGCGTGCGCTGTCCGGCGCCAACTTTCGTCTTCGCCGGACCTGCCGCTTCCTCATCGATAATCTCGCGGCACAGCTCAACGCACTCGTCGCAGATGTAGACGGCGCCGGGTCCGGCGATGAGCCGCTTGACCTGATCCTGGTTCTTGCCGCAGAAGGAGCAGTGGTACTGAACGCGCGTCTGCCGACCGTTGGCCATGCTGTCCTGTCCCCCTAGCGACTGTGCGTCCCCGCCCTGGCGGAGTCGCTTCCGTGCTGCCGATTCTACGCCGTTCGGGCCGATTTGTCAGCTTGACGGCCGGAATCGTGTCTGAGCGGACGTTCTCTACGTTTGTCGGGAATCTACGTAGCCGTCTGAAGGGTTCAAACGACGGGCCACCCCTGATATAACGTTCCCTTACGGGCGCACGTCCCGAAAATGCTCTCTACCCCTCCCGCTTTGTCAGGATCTCGTCAATCATCCCGTACGCCTTCGCCTGCTCCGGGTTCATGTAGAAGTCGCGGTCGAAGTCCTTCCGGATCCGCTCGTCGTCTTGCCCCGTGTGTTTGACCAGAATACCACGGATGATGTCGTTCTCTCGCAGGATCTCCCGAGCCTGAATCTCAATATCGGCGGCCTGACCGCGCGCGCCACCGAGCGCTTGGTGCATGTGAATCGTCGAGTTCGGCATGCAGTAGCGCTTTCCAGGTGTGCCTGCGCACATCAGCACCGTCCCCATGCTCGCTGTCATGCCGACGGCGTAGGTGGCGATATCCGGCCGCACGAGCTGCATCGTGTCGTAAATCGCGAGGCCAGCCGTGATCTGACCGCCCGGCGAATGGATGTAGAGGTTGATGTCTTTTTCGGGATCCTCGCGCTCCAGGTAGAGGAGCTGGGCGATGATGAGGTTGGCAATCTGGTCATCGATGCCGGTGCCCAGAAAGATGATGCGCTCGCGCAACAGCAGCGAATAGATATCGAATGCGCGCTCGCCTCGGGCGCTGGTTTCGATGACTGATGGGATAATCATGCTGGCTGTCCTCTCGTATCCATGCGAGCCCAAGCGGGCGCGCCCTTACGAACCTTGTTCTGCTTCCGCTTCCGGCGCACCGCCGGTGACCACGGCCTTCTTCTTTGCGGACCTCTTCGCCTTCGCCGGCTTCTCCGCTAGTGCTTCCGCGCCGCCGTCTTGCGTCGCGATTTCGACGAGCCGGGCCAGCGTCTTGCGAGTGAGCAGGTTGCGCCGGATCGTGTCTCGGCCGTTCTCGCTATCGAACATCTGGCGCAGCTGCGCCGCCTGCGTACCAGCCGCCGCCGTCATCGTGTCGATCTCAGATTCGATCTCCTCGTCGGCGACCTCTATATTCTCGGCGCCCGTGAGCTGTGACAGCACCAGTGATCGCCTTAGGCGTGTCTCCGCGACCGGTCGTAGCTCCGTGCGTGCTTCCTCATCGGTTTTCCCTATAGCGGCGAGGTAGCCCTCGAGGTTGTGGCCGGCGCCGATCTGCTGCGCCTGGTCGTGGATCATGCGGTCGACCTCAACGTCCAGCATCACAGGCGGGAAGTCGATGGCCGCCCGCTCCACGAGTTGCGTCAGGATCGCGTCGTGGTAGCGGTTGTCGCGCTGCTGCTCCTCCGCCTTCTGGATGTCTTCGCGGATTCGCTGCCGCAGCGCGTCGACGTTGTCGAAACCCTCGCCGACGCCCTTGACGAAGTCCTCGTCCAGATCGGGAAGGATCTCTTCCTTCGTCTCGGTTACGCTCACGGCGAAGTCGCACTGTTTGCCTGCGAACTTCTCGCTTTTGATGTCTTCCGGCACGGCCAGCGTGAATTCAACTGCTTCACCCTTCTTGTGGCCGAGGAGCGCTTCCTCGAACCCAGGGAACAGTACGTCGCGGTCCTCTGTGAGCTGAATCTCGACGTCTTTCTGCTCGACCATCCTCTCAGCCTCGACCGTGCCCACCACATCGATGCGGACGACGTCATTCCAGGCGATCTCGCGGTCGATCGGCTCCAGCGTCGATGCGCGTTTGCGCAGCACTTGTAGCGTGTCTTCGACGCGAGACTCCTCGACGACGATGGGTTCGATGGTGACGCGAGCGGACCGATAGTCGCCCAGTTCAACCGTCGGGCGCACCGGGATGGTCGCCTTCACCACAAGCGGCTCCGTCGTTTCGATGACAAGCCGCGGCCGGGCGATGGCATCGATGCTCTCGTCCGCCTCCAGCGCCTCGCGGTACACGTCCGGCACAAGCACGTCGAGCGCCTCGTCCAGCACGCGCTCCTCGCCAAAGTAGCTGAGCACCATGTTCGCGGGCGCCTTGCCGGGCCGGAAGCCGGGAACCTTCGCCTTCGGTGCGAGCTTCCGTAACGCTTTCGCGCGGGCGGCGTCCAGCCGTTCAGCCTCGACCTCGATGGTCATGAGAACTTGCGACTCGGGGATCTTCTCGGTCGAAACTTTCAAAAGCCGCCAACCTGGCCAACGGGGCTGCGGGCTCCCCTATAGCACGGACGGCCGCCGTGGCGACCGTTCGGAGGAGTGCTGGAATCCGTCGTACCTGTGGAAGTATAACAAGCCGCCGATTACAGGCGACGGCTTCCGTGCGCTCGTCGCCGTTATGTCGCGCGCTCGGGGCACTACGGCGCCCGGGATGTGAAGACATCGTTGAGTGCATCGCCGAGCAGGTTGAAGGCGAAGATCAGCGACGCGACGATGATCGCAGGCACCAACAGCAGTTGCGGGTGATTTTCCAGCACGGATCGGCTCGCGCCGTCCGTGATCAGCGCGCCGAAACTGGGATGCGGCGGCTGTACACCGACCCCGAGGAATGTCAGGCCGATCTCCGACAGCGCGATCGAGCCCAGTGACGCCGACGCCCCGACGATGACGAGCGGCATGATATTCGGCAGGATGTGCTGGAACAGGATCCGGCGTGTGGAGGCGCCGCTAGCCTGAGCGGCGAGAATGAATTCTGAGCCGCGCAGCGTCAATACCTGGGTGCGCACCAGCCGCGCGCCGCCGACCCATCCGAACAGCGAGAGTACTCCAAAGATCAAAAAGTAGCCAGCGAATCCGGACGACGTCAGCGGGTGGCATTGGGCGTTGCCTCCCGAGCTGTCACACAGCTGCAGTGTGCGTTCGATAGATCTCACCACGGGCACGTCGATGAAGTCCTCGAATCGCGACACCAAGTCCTCGAAGCGAGGTCGCAGCGTCACGTTGATCAGCACGAGCATGGGCAAGCCCGGCAGCGACGCGAGGATCTCGCCACTACGATTGATCAGCGCATCGATGAAACCGCGCCGGTAGCCGGCGATCATGCCGAGCGTCAACGGAATCAGCACGAATCCCGTAGCAAATGTAGCTGCCGTCACAACCGCGGTCGTACGGGCAGCAAATATCGTGCGGCTCAGCATGTCGCGCCCGTTGCGATCGGTACCAAACGGGTGATGCAGCGACGGGCCGTCAAACGAAAGGTCGAGATTCTGCTTGGTGTAGCTATACGGCGCAATAAGCGGCGCAAGAATACCCACCGAGTAGAACAGGCCAATAACGACCAGACAGATCACCGCGAGCTTCCGCCGCAGCAGCCGCCGGATAGAACGTCCGGTCAGGCTCTGGCCGCGTGGCGGCGCGATCGACGCGCCCGGATGAGCCGTGTCGTTCATCGCGGCGCGCCCTGGCCAGCGCGTATGCGCGGATCGATGACCACCAGCGCAATATCCACAAGAAGATTCGCCAGCATGAACGCGGTCGCGCTCATCAGCACGACCGCGAGGATGACGTTGTAGTCCTTGCCATTGACGGATTCGTATACGAAGCGCCCAACGCCCGGGATACCCAGCAACGTCTCTGCAAAGAATGCTCCTTCGAGGAGCCCCACCAGCGAGAGGCCGACCACGGTCGTCATCACAGGAAGCAGTGAATTGCGCGCGACGTGCCGCACAATAACCGTGGGCTCCGCGAGACCTTTGGCGCGCGCCGTCCGCACGAAATCATCGCCCAGCGTCACCAACATCGAGGCGCGTGCGAGACGCGCGACGCCTGCGATGCCGGGCAGCGTCAGGGCGGCCGTCGGAATGATCATGGACTTTGAGAAGATGCCGTCGAAGCCGCCCGCAGGCAGCCAGTGGAGTTGCGCGGCGAACACGAGCACGAGCATCGGCACCATCACCAACACCGGGATCGATTGAAACAGGAGGAACGAGCCGATCGCGAACGGGTCAAGCCACGTTCCCTGTTTCACCGCGGCGAAGATCCCGATGGGGATGCCGATGAGGAAGGTCAGGATGAACGCGTAGAACCCCAGTCGAAACGACACCCAGATCTTCGGACCGAGGATTTCACTGATCGTCCGATCCCTGTAGCGAAAACTCGGTCCGAAGTCGCCGTGCAGCACAACGCCGCGCAGCCAGACACCGTACTGCTGGATGATTGGGTCGTTCAGCCCGTACTTCTCGCGCACCCGCTCGAACGCTTCTTGATCGCGAAATTGGCCGGAGTAGACGCTGATGGGATCGCCCGGGCCCCAGCGGGTGATGTAGAACGTGGCGAACGAGACGATGAGCAGGGTGACGGGGAGGAACAGCAGGCGGCGGAGTACATAGCCGGCCAGACCATCCATGTCAGTGTCCCTCTTCGGCGTCCTGCCTCGACACTGCGCCGCGCCTTAGCGGATCACCTCGACGTCGCGGAAGCGTTCGATAATCGAAGGTGCGAACGAGAAGTTCTTCACGTACGGCTTCACGAGTGCGTGCGTGGTATCGAAGAACATCGGGATCCAGGCGGCGTCATCGATGAGTATCTTCTCGACTTCCTGGTAGAGCGCCAGCCTCTTCTCGGTGTCGCGCTCGATCCGCGCCGCTTCTAGCTTCTGGTCGACAACGGGATTGCTGTAGCGCGAATTGTTCTGCTTGCTCTTGCTGTAGAAGAGCACGTCCAGCACATCCTCCGGATCCGGATAGTCCATGATCCAGCCCAGGTGGAACATCTGATAGCGGCCCTGGTCGATGTCGCGGAAGAACGTTGCTGACTCCGCTTGCTGAATCTTCACTTCGACGCCGAGGTTGTCCTTCCAGAACTGGATGATCGCCTCCTCCGTCGGACCGACGGTGGCGCCGGCGCCAGTCTCGGCCAGCGTAATCGGCGGCAGTTTGCCCGCGTACTTTGACTCCGCCAGCAGCTTTCTTGCTGCCTCCGGATCGTACGGCTTCGTCTTGTCGTCGGTGGTCGCCCCAGGCACGCCTGGCACCAGGATGCCGTTGGCAACCGGGATTGCGCCCTTTAGTACAACCTCGGCGATCTTTTTGCGATCGACGGCCATGGCGAACGCCTGCCGTACCTTGGGATCATCGAACGGCGGTACATTCGTGTTGAAGCCGATGTAGTCGATCGACTGGCGCGGCGTCGTTGAGTACTCGGCGTGCAGCTTGTCGCTCGGATCCTGGATGCGGTCCAGGTCGTCGAGGCCGACGCCCGTGACGTCAATATCGCCATCCTCATACGCCACGAGCGACGAACCTCCGGAGAGGTCGTAACGCACGGTGTTCAGCTTCGGTGCGCCCAGGTAGTTGTTAGCGTACGCCTCGAGAACGATGCGCTCGCCCAGCTTCCACTCCTTCAGCTTGTACGGGCCAGTGCCGTTCGGCTTCTGCGTCCAGCGTTTCGGGTTCGATTCGATCTGCCGCTTGTCGACGACGAACGCCGTGGGGTACGTGAGCTTGTAGAGGAAGTACGGCTTCGGCGCATCCAGCGTGATGGCGATCGTCGTGTCGTCGATGATCTTCAGCCCGCTGATCTCCGTCGCACGGCCGCGCGACACATCCTTCGCGCCAACGATGTCGCCGAGGAAGTTCTCTGCGGTGACCGAACCGGTGTCCGGGTGGAGCGCCCGCTCGAACGAGTATTTCACATCGTCCGCGCTCACCGGGCGGCCGTCCTGGTACGTGGCTTTCCTGTTCAGGTGAAAGGTGTAGGTCTTGCCGTCGGCGCTGACGTCGTAGCTCTCTGCCAGATCGGGCTGAATCTTCAGGTCCCTGTCCAGGCGTTGGAGGCCGGAGAAGATCTCGACGATGTACAGTGCCGAGCCGGCGTCTTGCGCAACAGCGGGATCGAGGAAGAGCGGATCATCCCCGCGCAGCCGCAACTCGCCGGACGCGGCCTTCGTCGTATCGCCCGAACCGGACGACTTGGTGCCGGACGCGGTGGGAGTATTCGAATCGGTCGTCGCGTCCTTCTTGTCGCCACCGCCGCCAGCGACGACGACGATCAGGACGACCGCGAGAGCGATGATCCCCGCGGCAACGACACCAAGAATGCCCAGTGTGAGCTTGTTGCTCATCGATCCTCCAACGCTTCCCTACCACCGCCCCGCAGGACGGTCGGATCATAGCAGAGGCTAGATTTGCCTCGCGCGCGCCGTCGTGCGCGCTGATGCACGAAGTCTACGCGGCAAGCGTCTTGAGTGTGTTAGGGAAAACCCGCAAATCCGTACATGCAACATACTGCCGAACGATCATTCCCCATTGGCGCTAACACGTGTTGCAAGGAGCGAGACGATGAATCTGTTGCCAGCCGCCTCAACGATCTCTTGGAGTCGCAAGACGCGGGCTGAAGGTTCGCGCCATTGGTCACGGCACGGCGCCATGGAAAGACCTCCGGGCGAAGGGTCCCTTTCGCCACCTTGCGAGAATCCTTAGGCGCTTCGCCGAATGGCAGCCCGGCGTTCTGTCAATTTAACGCCGCTCTGATATGATTCCGTGCGTTCTTCTCGCATCCGGATGCGTCTGCTGGACGAAGATACTGTATGAGCGAACAGACCTCGCCGCTGCACGATCCAGCGGCCGTCATCGAAGCGCAGGGGCAGGTCCGTGGCCCGCGCTCGCTGCCGCGGCCGAATCTCAGCATCCTCGTCGCCGATACCGGCCGCACACTGACCATCGCCGTGATGGTCAGCATTCTGCTGATCGGCGCCTTTTTGCGCCTCACCCACGTCAATTGGGACGCGAACGCGCACCTGCACCCGGACGAGCGGTTCCTGACGCAGATCAGCACGGACACGCGCGGGCCCAGCAGCATCGCGAACTACTTCGATACCGAAACGTCGGCTGCCAGCCCCTACAACATCACGAGGCCCGACGGTTCGAGGCAGACGACCTTCGTGTACGGCACGCTGCCGCTGTTTATCAACAAGTTTGTCGCGTCGCACCTCAACGTGTTGTCGCTGGGCTACTTCGAAAACTACGACGATTACGATCACTACAACCGAAGCGGCCGCGCGCTTTCGGGACTGTTCGATCTGGGTACGATCCTCCTCATCTTCCTGCTCGGGCGACAGCTCGCGAATCGGCAGGTGGGGTTACTTGCGGCGTTCCTGTACGCACTTTCGGCGTTCCCTATTCAGAACGCGCACTTCTTCGTCGTGGATCCGTTCGTCGCATTCTTCGCAACGTTCACACTACTCTTCGCCGTGCGATCGGCGCAGCATGGCCGCTGGCGCGACTTTGCCCTCGCCGGAATGGGCGCGGGGCTGGCGGCCGCATGCAAGATCACGGCGGTATCGCTAATGCCGGTGGTAGTCTTGGCCGTCGGCGTCTACACGTGGAAGGGCATCCACCCGTTCGTCGCGCCGTTGTGGGCAGGCGACACGCCCGAGTACGCCGAGCGTCGTGACGGATCCGCGCTCGATGCATCGGTGTTCAAGCTCATACTGGGATCGCTCGTGGCGTTACTGGCCGGGTTCGTCGCATTTCGCATCGCGATGCCGTACGCGTTCAACTCCCCGAGCTTCAGCGATCTGCTGTCCTTGCGTGGCGGCCAACTCGGACCATTCCCGACGATCTATCCCGACATCATGAACCAGCACTGGCTCGACGATCAGGTGAGCCAGCAGAAGCTCCTGAGCGGCGACGGCGGCTTTCCGCCGAACGTCCAGTGGATCGGCCGGTCGAAGTGGATCTGGCCGGCGCAACAGATGATCGCCTGGGGCATGGGTCCCGCACTGGGTGTCACGGCGTGGCTGGGGCTGCTGTTCATGGCGATCTACGCCATCAGGAAGCGCCAGGGCGTGTGGCTGGTGCCGCTGGCCTGGGTGCTGGGGTATTTCGGCTTCATGGGTACGCAGTTCTCGCTCTATATGCGGTACTTCCTGCCGCTGTATCCCGCGCTCACCGTGATGGCAGCATTCCTCATGTACCACGCGTGGCGCTGGTCGGCGTCCGAGGAGCCATTCGCTGCGCTCGGCAGTCTTGGTGCGCGTCTTGCGCCTGTGAAGGCGGCGCTACCGACCGCCGTGCGTGCAGGCGTCGTCGTCATCGTCGTATTCACGACGATGCTGGGCATCGCGTTCTACAACATCTATCGCGAGCCTGTCACACGCGCCGCCGCATCTGTTTGGATCTACCAGAACGTGCCGCAGGGCGCCGTCATCGGTCACGAGCACTGGGACGACGGCGTGCCTACCGGACAGCCCGGCGTGCCGGGCGTGTCGTACGGTTCCGTCGAGTTCAAGGGCTTCGAGCCGGACACGCCCCAGCACGTCGAGGAACTGCTTTCGAACATCGATGAGGTTGACTACATCGCCCTCAGCAGCGAACGGCTCTCAGGCACAATCCCGCGCGTACCCGCCGAGTGGCCGATCACGGCGAAGTATTACGCGACGCTCGAGACGGGCGAGCTGGGCTTCGACAAGGTCGCCGAGTTCACGTCGTTCCCGACGATCTTCGGTCACGAGTTCGACGACACGGGCGCCGAGGAATCGTACTCGGTCTACGATCACCCGAAGGTAGTCATCTACAAGAAGACGGATCGCTACACGCCGGAGTTGGCGAAGAAGGTGCTGCACGCCGACGCGTTCGTGCCCGGCGTTAACCCGCTGCCCGGCGACGCAGGATCGAACGGCATCCTGTATCGCGCCGATGTGCTGGCCACGCAGAAGGCCGGCGGCACGTGGTCCGACATCTTCCACCCGGGTGACGTCTTCAATCGCTTCCCGTTGTTTTTCTGGCTGCTGGCCATGGAACTGGCTGCGTTTGCGTTGGTGCCGTTAGCGATCGTCGGCTTCCGTGGGCTGCCCGATCGCGGTTTCCTGCTCACCAAGCCGTTGGGTGTCCTCGCGCTAGCATACCTAGTGTACGAGCCGGCGAGCTACGGCGCGTTCCATTTCGAGCGCCCGGTGATCGCCGGCGCCCTGGCCGTCATGGTGGCGATCGGCATCGGCACGGCGTATCTGTGGCGCGCCGAGATTCGGGCGTTCATCCACGACCGCTGGCGCTTCCTGCTCTTCTGCGAGTTCGTCTTTCTGGCGGCGTTCCTGTTCTCGTACTGGATCCGTCTCCAGAATCCG
>CAYWOO010000054.1:0-11210 GCA_964458665.1 uncultured Dehalococcoidia bacterium | reverse complement strand
CAGTCCTGTAACCTAGCCCCTTGCGGGGCCGGGTTTTATGCGTTGGATGACATTAGTTCCCAACGTAGACGTAACCTCCCTGCACTAGTGAGCTTGGGGGTTCCCGGCCTCATAACTGGGCCCCCTTGCTCCGGTATCCTGCCCCCTGTCGCAACTTCCTCAGCCATACGACAGGCCTGGACCCGGCTCCGCGCCGGGGATTCGGCGTAACAAAATGCCCGCGCGAACCACGCACGGGCTTGACACGATCTGCTCAAGGGGTATAGCCTGTGATTGCTTACTTCACAAACTGCTCGCTTGAGCAAACCGCGCACCGCGCGGGGTTTACGGGGGAGCCAATCTGTTGGTCCCCTTCAGACAGTAAGCGAATTATCACCGATCCCCTCGATTCTCGTCAACTCGCCAAAGCGCGTTTGCATAACAACGTGAGTGTACGCCTGCGCGAATGGGCGTTCTAGAGGAGCTTCGTGCTCCGTCCGCGCTTCGCGTATGCGGGTGGAAGGTTCGGGCGCTTGCCGTCCAGCATTTCGGCGACCGTGATGATCTGCGCCTTGGGGTATCGCTGGCCCCAGCCTTTCGATAGGTAGGTGCCGAGCCCCTTAGCTGATCCGATCATTCCGGCAGTCGGCTTGAAATCAACGTAGACGCCAATGGTCGCATCGCGGGCATGATTCAGGAACGCGTCGAAGTGCTTCTTGCTCGCCTTGCCGCCGGTCACTTCGACGATGCACCGCTTTCGGGTCATCGTATCGTCATCCACAAAACCGATCTCACCATCGACGGGCTTGCCGCCCGTCGGCGTTGCCCCGATTACTGAGACGGCCCATTGCTCGAACCCGTCCGGGTCGGTGTCGGCTAGTTGGTGCGCCTCGTCTACCGTCGTTGGTCGCCCTTCAACCGGGATCTGAATCGCCCCGAACTCGTCGGTCATGTATTTGATGATCGTGTTTATCGCGAGGTAGGTAACGTCGATCCCGATCCACTTTCTCTTGAGGCGATGCGCTTCAACGATGCTCGTACCGCAACCAGCGAAGGGGTCAAGCACGATATCGCCGGGCTTGCTTGCGCTCGCGATGATGCGGTTCAGTAGCGGCTTGGGCTTCTGCGTCTCGTATCGCATCTTGATCGGGGCGACCCGTGAAAGGTCCCACACGTCGTCAATTCGAAGTCATCTATCGCAACAGGGATCACGCATAGAAGACGTCCGCCCATAAAGATCCGCGCAATCCATGAAATCCGTGTTTCCCATCGTTTGATCGTTCTCCGAAAAGCAATCAAACACAATCAAACACCGCCGCCCGCCGCACGCGCGCCAGCTTCGGTCAATCAACCGGGAACCCCCAGATCAATCACCCGCAGCTTCATCAACCGCCGCAAAACGGAGAAAAATGAAAAAACAGCAACACAATCAAAGCGGCGCTACGAGTCGCCGCCAGCGTCCGACGTGCCGAGCTGGAACGGCGCTTCGCCGTCCGCCAGCAGCTGGGTCTTCGCCTGCTGCGCCACCGGCAGCCCCCAGATCTTGATGAAGCCGAGCGCGCTGTTGTGGTCGTACTCGTCGCCCCGGTCGTACGTGGCCAGCTGATAGCTGTAGAGACTGCGCGGCGACTTCTTGCCGGTGGCGACGACCTGACCCTTGTGCATGCGCACCCGCACCGTGCCCGTCACGTGCCGTTGCGTGCTGTGCACGTACGCCGCGAGGTCCTGATGATGCGCCGTGAACCAGAGGCCGTTATAGATGAGGTCCGCGTACTCCTGCCGCAGCGAGTTCTTCGTCCGCAGCTGCGGCTTCGACAGCGTCAGCTGCTCGAGCGCCTCGTGCGCCGTGTGCAGCGTCCACGCCGCGGGCGCCTCGTAGATCTCGCGCGACTTGATGCCGATCAGCCGGTCTTCGACCAGATCCGTGCGGCCGATGCCGTGCTCGCCGGCCCATTGGTTGAGCGTCTGCGTCAGCGTCACGCCGTCCATCTCGTGGCCGTCGAGGCTCACGGGCCGCCCGTGCGCGAAGCCGATCTCGACCTCGCGCGGCGCGTCCGGCGCGTCGGCCGCCGACCGCGTCCACATGTAGATCTCCTCCGGCGGCGACGCCCACGGGTCTTCCAGCACGCCGGCCTCGATGCTGCGACCCCAGAGGTTCTCGTCGGTGCTGTAGGAGCTGGCTTTCGTGACCGGGACCGGCACCCCGCGCGCCTCCGCCCACTCGATCTGCTCTTCGCGGCTCATGCGGTGCTCGCGCACCGGCGCGACGATCTCGAGATCGGGCGCCAGCGCCTGCGTGCTAACGTCGAATCGCACCTGGTCGTTGCCCTTGCCGGTGCAGCCGTGCGCGATCGCCGAAGCGCCTTCTTCGCGCGCCACATCGACGAGCATCTTTGCGATCAGCGGCCGGCCGATCGCGGTGGCGAGCAGATACTGCCCTTCGTACACGGCGCCGGCCATCAGCGCCGGGAAGGCAAAGTAGTCGATGAAGGGCTGCTTGCCGTCGCGCACGATCGCCTTGATGGCGCCGATCTCGTACGCGCGCTTTTCGACCGTCTGGAGGTCCTTCTCGTTGCCAAGATCGATCGTGAGGGCGATGACGTCGTAGCCGCGCTCCTCCTGCAGCCAGCGGATCGCGACGGACGTATCGAGACCGCCGGAGTACGCGAGTACGACCTTCTTCGCCATGAATGCGGCTCCTACGCCGTTCGCAGCCCGGCACAATCAATCGATCAGTGAATCGGAAGGTGCATCCTTTGTACGACAAAGCCAGAACGGGTGCAACAATCAGCCGCTAGTCGGGAACCAGCGTGTTCATGACGAGGCCGGTCGGAAGCTTCGGGTAGAAGAACGTGGACTTCTGCGGCATGCGCCCGCCGTCGTCGGAGACCGCTAGCACCTGCTCGACCGGCGTCGCGTTCAGCAGGAACGCCGCGGACGCAGCGCCGGACGCGACATTCGCGCAGGCGATGCTCGCGTCCTGCGTGTACGACACCGCGCCCCCCGCCGCCAGCGCAGCATCGTCGATGCCGAAGATGTGGTTCAGGACGCCGTACTGCAGCACGCTGACGTCGAGCCGCTTCCACGATTCCGGCTGATCGGCCGGCATCAGCTGCTCCATCGCCGCGCGATCCGTCAGCACGAGCAGGTGCATCGCACGAGGCTCGAGTCCGGCAGCGACGAACGCCGTGCCACCCGCTTCCGCCGCGAGGCGGGCGAGCGCTTCGGTTGGATTGCTGTCCGTCATCGGAACGGAGTTGATGTTGAAGTAGCGCGAGAGCTTGCTGATCACGCCGTCGGGAAGCGGCGCCGGCGCGAGCATGCGGTGCGTCGGCAGCACGAGGAGGCCGGGATCGGCCGCGTCGGTGAGCGCCATCATCACGAAGTTCTCCGGCTCGTCGCCGGTCCAGGCCGCGGCGCTCGCGCGGCACTCGTCGCGATACTTGAGCGCCGTCTCGTATCGGTGGTGCCCGTCCGCGATGTAGATGTCGCAGGCAGCGAGGTGCATCGCGATCACAGCGACGTCGGTCTCGGCAGTGATCGCGGAGAGCACGTGACGCTGGCCGTCCGCCTCGAAGTCGTACAGCGGTGCCCCTCTGACGTTCGCGAGCGAGACGCCCCGTTTCGCCCGATAGAGACAGTAGACGGGACTCACCTGCGTGTGGGTGGCGCGGAGCAGATCGAGGCGATCCACCTTCGGACCGGAGAGCGTGTGCTCGTGCGGCTTGATGATGCCCTTGTCCCACTCCTCTAGTCGAACCGCGACGAAGTAGTGCCGGCGCTTGAAGCGACGTCCTGCCCAGCCGTACTCCAGGTCGTAGGCGTAGATCGCTGGTGTGGCGTCGCGCGTCAAGACACAGGCGCGCCGCCAGCCGTCGAGATCGCGCGCCGCGCGGGTGTAGCGGTTGTCGGACGCGCTATCGCTGGCGGACTGCTCGCCGTACTCAATGCGGACGATGTTGTGCGGGCTGCGGCCGTAGAGCGCGCGCTGCTCCGCGGGCGAGATGACGTCGTACGGAGGCGCGATCGCGAGCGATGGATCGATGGCTGATGGATCGAAGCGCAAGCCGCGGAACGGGCGGACATCAGCCATGCCGGAGTATATGCGTGCAACGCTGGAGCGCGGAAGGCGCAGCGCAGCGCTGGAATGAAACGCCGCGCGCAACTATATTGTCGCATCATGTCGTTCTATTGCGTGTTTTGCGAGATCATTGCGCATCGGGAGCCGGGTCAGATTCTGCACGAAGACGAGGACATCGTCGTCTTCCGCAATAGGCTGAATTGGGTGCCGGTGATGCTGCTCGCGGTCCCACGCGATCACATGTTGCAGGGCGAGTTGTGGACTTCCGGCGCCATCGCCAAAGTCGCGGCGATCGCTGCGGAGATGGGCGCGAAGCACTGCCCGAGCGGGTTTCGCGTGCTGAGTAACTTCGGCTCGGACGCGATGCAGAGCCAGGCGCACGGCCACGTCCACATCATCGGCGGCACCTACCTGGGCGAGTACGCCTAGCTATAACTCGACGCCGAGTTGCGTCAGCGCCGTGCGTTGCGCGACGTTGAGCTGGCGAATGCCTGCGGAGCCAAGATCGATCAGCTGATCCATCATCGATCGCTCGAACGCAGCGCCTTCCGCGGTGCCTTGCAGCTCGACGAAGCGACCGGCATCCGTCATCACGACGTTGAAGTCGACTTCGGCCGATGAGTCTTCCGGGTAGTCGAGGTCGAGCAGCGCGCGCCCATCGACGACGCCAACGCTAACGGCGCCCACGAGGCCGTTCATCGGCAGCGCGCCCACGATGCCGTCCGTCACGAGGCGATTGAGCGCCTGTGCGAGCGCCACGCAAGCGCCCGTGATCGACGCTGTGCGCGTGCCACCATCCGCCTTGATGACGTCGCAGTCGACGATGAAATTGCGCTCGCCGAGGAGATCGAGGTTCGTGACACTGCGCAATGCGCGTCCGATCAGGCGCTGGATCTCCTGCGAACGGCCGCTCTGCTTGCCCCGGGCGGCCTCGCGGTCGGTGCGGGTGTTGGTCGAGCGGGGGAGCATGCCGTACTCGGCAGTGACCCATCCGCCGCCGGTGCCGCGCAGGAACTGCGGTACGCGGTCCTCCATGCTGACCGCGCAGAGCACCCATGTGTTGCCGAACTTCACCATCGCGGAGCCCTCTGCGTGCGACAGGTAGTCGGGTTCTATAGATACGGGGCGCAGCTGATCGGGTGTGCGGCCATCATGTCTGTTCAAGCGTCATCCTCATCTGCAAGAATATCGGGCAGCTAGAGCCTAACGGCTGGAGGAGACCGCTGCCAGCTAGCGGCCGGTCGAGACGTTCCAGGCGTAGCCGTCGGTCTCGAAGTGCACCGCGCCAACGTCGGCTGTGTTGTAGACGGGGCCGTACTTGGACAGGCGATCGACGACTTCGGGCGCGGGATGGCCGAAGTTGTTGTATTTGCCGGAAGACACGACGGAGATCTGCGGGCGGACCGCAGCGAGGAACTCCGCGCTGCTCGATGTCTTGCTGCCGTGGTGGCCGACTTTCACCACGGTTGCATGCAGATCCACGCCATCGGCCAAGAGCGCCCGTTCGGCCTTTTGCTCTATGTCTGCCGTCAACAGGAAACTGACGTCATGCCAGGAGATGCGCACGACAGCACCGGTGTTGTTGACCTTCGGGTCGGCGGCCACGGCCGGACCCGGGGCGAGCACGTCGAGCCGCACGCCGTCACCGAGATCAAAGGCAACGCCCTGATGCGCAGTCTCGACGGCGATGCCCTCGATCTGCACGGCGGTGCGCCACGTAGCCTCGCTGAACGACGCTTCGACGCCCGGACCGGCGAGGACGCGACGCACGTCGTAGCGAGCCAGCACGTCGATGAGGCCGAGCATGTGGTCGGCTTGCGGATGCGTAAGGATCATCAGCTCGATCGAGCGGTCGTACCATGGCAGCTCATCGCCCAGACCGCGAAGTACGGCGCGACCGGGGCCACCGTCCACGAGGATGTCTTTGCCATCCGGAGTTTGAATGAGGATCGCATCGCCCTGGCCGACATCTAGAACCGTTACGCGCAGGCGGCCGGGCGTGGACGGCCAGAGCGCGAAGCCGCCGCTCACTACAAGCACGCCCGTCAGGAACACGACGGTGCCGCGGAACCCAAGACGGCGCACGTCGAGCGAGCGCGATCCCTCGATCCGGCCGCCTAGAGGATGACCGAAGACCCGGAGTGCGACGAACGCGAGCGCGGTGATGGCCGAGTAGGTCGTGACGGCCCAGAACGACGTGTAGTTGGCGATGGTCGCAGAGGCACCGGGCAGAGACGCGAGCCAGTGGGCGACGGCGATCCAGTACGTCAGCGCGAAGTAGGCCGGAGCAGCAAAGACGAGTCGCCCGAGGGGCAGCAGACCGCCGAGCGCGGCTATCAACGACGTCAGCATGACGAAGCCGAAGACGGGGACGACGAGCAGGTTCGCAGGAAGCGCGACGAGCGAGATGCGGCCGAAGTTCATGGCGATCAGCGGCTCCGTCGCGATCGTCGCGGCGATCGTGACGGAGAGGGGCTCGGCGAACCAGGCGCCGACCCAGCGCGGAACGGTGTCGCGCCGGAGTATGCGGGCGATCCACTCGATCATCCACGCGCGGATGGGCGAGGCGAGGTAGACGATGCCGGCGGTCGCCGCGAACGTCAGCTGGAACGAGAGATCGCGGCCGATGCGAGGATCGAGGCCGCTCATGATCGCAGCCGCGAAGAGGATCGGTGTGATGCCGCTTGAGCGGCGGCCGGCGAGCGACGCAAAGACGAGCAGGACGCCCATGATCGTCGCGCGGACGACGGACGGCGATGCTCCGATCAGCGACGCATAGGCCAGCACGACGCCTATCGAAAGGATGAGCGCGCGCCGGCGGCCGAAGGTCCAGGCGAGGGCGCCGGTGACGAACGCCGAGACGAGCACGACGTTCTCGCCGGAGACTACGACCAGGTGGGATGTGTTCGTGGCGTCGAGGTCGTCGGCAACATCGGCGGGGAGCACGGACTTCTGACCGAGAAGGATGCCTTGCGCGAGCGATGACTGCGGCTCGGGCAGCGCGAGGCCGATCGATTCGGAGAGCTTGCGGCGGACGGTAAGGATTGTCGCGCGCGGCAGGCTATCGTCTTCGTGGCCCACGGTATGAAGAAGCGGGAACACCATGAGACTGCGGATATTCTTGCGCGCGAGGTATTCGGCGTAGTCGAAGCCATCGACTACGGGCGGCGATTCGAGATCGCCTTCGAGTTCGAGCAGGTCGCCGGAACGGTAGTGCGGCATGAGTCCCGTACGCACGAGCACGCCACCCGATGCCGGCCGCCACGCGTCATCGATCTGGATGGCGCGGACGGAGATCGAGAAGCGCTGGGACATGTCGCCGATCTCGGGGTCGTCTCGCAGGACGCCTCGGACCCGCATCGCTGCGCCATCGTTATAAGGTGAGACGGCGTCTTGTGCGACGTGCGGGCGCGATGTCTCGAAGCGGACGACGCCCGCGAGGAAGATTACGGGCAGCAGGAGCGCGGCCGCCGCGATTCGGCGATCACGCCGCACGATGGCGACGGCGAGGACGAACGCAAGCAGAGCCAACGATAGCGGCCAGGCGCCACGGCCGAGCGCAGACGCTGCTGCGATGCCGGCGAGCCAGGCGGCAGCCAGCCACGCGAGAATCATCGGGCACACATCCAGCCGGGCGGCCGCGTCCGTGCGAGCATGAGGCCCATCGTACATCGATGCGCCATCGCCGAGGCGGGCGATGTCAAGGCGTAGGGGCGACGAGACGACAGCTTCCGCCATCGGGGGCCGTGCCGTAGATTTGGAGCGCCGCTGCCGCTCTGTGGCCCGGCCAGAACGAGGAGATGGACATGGCGTCGGCAATCATCGAAGCAGCGCGCAAGCAGGGGCGCACGCTGCTGACCGAGATCGAGGCGAAGCAGGTGCTGGAGGATGCGGGCGTTCCCGTTTCGCCGGCGCGGCTGGCAACGACGAAGGAGGCCGCGGCGAAGGTGGCCGACGAGTTGGGCTACCCAATCGTGCTGAAGATCGTGTCCCAGCAGATCACGCACAAGTCGGACGTGGGCGGCGTGGCGCTGGGGCTTGGTTCGAGCGCGGAGGTGGCGGCGGCGTTCGACCGGATCGTCGCTTCTGCGAAGCAGCACGTACCGGATGCGACGATCGATGGCGTCGCGGTGCAACGGATGGAGAAGCAGGGGATCGAAGTGATCATCGGCATGACGACGGATCCGCAGTTCGGGCCGGTGCTGATGTTCGGGCTCGGCGGCGTCATGGTCGAGATTCTCAAGGATGTGGCGTTCCGCGTCGTGCCGATTAACGAGCGCGACGCGCGTCAGATGATCAACGAGATCAAGGGCAAGCCGCTGCTCGATGGGTATCGCGGCAGCGAACCTGCTGATATCGGCAAGCTGCAGGAGCTGCTGCTGAAGGTGTCGGCGTTCGTCGAGGCGCACCCGGAAGTGGCGGAGTTAGACCTCAACCCGGTGTTCGCGTACAAGGACGGCGCGAAGGCCGTCGACGCGCGGATAGTGCTCAACTAGTCGTCGGTCGTTGGTCATCGGTCGTCGGGGGTGGCGAACCATGCGAGGTCGAAGCAACGACGTTACTCCTCAACCGGAGCTGTGTTGGACGGAGCTAAAGCTGCGTCCCTACGTACTCTTATTCGGCGCGCTAAGGCTGCGTCCGCACGTCGTACCGACGACTGACGACCGATGACTGACGACCGCCACCACGACCTTACGCGCGCCCTCAATCCGAAGTCGATCGTGGTCGTCGGGTCGAAGAAGGCCGACGCGTACATGTGGCTGCGGAACTATGCGACGTTCACGGCGGGGCCGCTGTATTCGGTGCAGATCGACCCGAACGAGATCCCGGGCATCGAGGCGATGGGCGTGACGAACTTCACGTCGCTGCTGGACGTGCCGGGCGAGGTGGACTATGTGATGCTGGCGGTGCCGCGGCCGGTGGCGGCACGAGTGATGGCGGACTGCGCGAAGAAGGGCGTCGGCGGCGTGGCGCTGTTCACATCCGGGTTCGCGGAGACGGGCGAGGACGAGGGCATCAAGCTGCAAGAGCAGCTGCTGCAGATCGCGCGCGACGGCAATGTGACGCTGATCGGCCCGAACTGCATGGGGCTGTACAACCGGCGGCTCGGCATCCGGCAGAGCGCGGAGCAGGGGCACGGCGAGGCCGGCGACGTCGGCTTCATCTCGCAGAGCGGGACGCACGCGATCAACTTCGGGCTGGTGGGCGAGCAGCATGGCGTGCGGGTGAGCACCTCCGTCAGCATCGGCAACTGCATCGTGCTCGACGTGCCGGACTACATCGACTACCTGGCGGACGACGCGGAGACGAAGGTCATCGCGATGTACATCGAAGGCGTGAAGGACGGGCCGCGGTTCGTGCGGTCGCTACGGCGCGCGGCATCGATGAAGCCGGTGGTCGTGTGGAAGGGCGGCGTGACGGACGCGGGCGCGCGGGCGACGGCTTCGCACACGGGGTCGCTGGCGACGTCGCAGGCGGTGTTCAGCGCCATCGTGCGGCAGGCGGGCGCGCTGCAGGCGGACAGCCTCGAAGACACGCTGGATGTGGTGAAGGCGCTGCTGTACTCCAAGCCGGCCACCGGCCGCGGCATGGGCCTGATGGCGATGACGGGCGGGCAGTCGGTGGTGATCACGGACGCGTTCGTGAACGCGGGGCTGGACGTGCCGCGGCTGTCTGATGGTTCGTACGCGGAGCTGAAGTCGTTCTTCAACATCGTGGGCGGGAGCTACCAGAACCCGCTCGACATGGGCGGGACGATCGGGTTCGGCGGGTCGGCGGGGACGCTGGCACGGCTGTTCGGCATCCTGGACGCCGACCCGAAGATCGATGCGGTGGCGATGGAGATGGCGTCCGGGTTCCTGGCGCGGATGTGGGCGGCGAACCCCGCGAGCCTGGACGGGCTGCTCGATACGCTGGCGGCGCATCGAGACGCATCGCCGAAGCCATTCGTGGCGGTGCTGCAGCCGCAGCACGTCGAGGACGTGGTGCACCAGGCGCGGATGCGGGTGCAGGAGCGCGGCATCGCGGTGTTCGCGTCGTTCGAGCGGGCGGCGCGGGCGCTGGCGCGGGCCATCGACTACCACCGGTTCCGTGCAGGGCTGGACTGACCTCTTCTTCCCGTTTGATTGTTGTGCTGTTTTTCGTTTTTTCGTGCTGGCTGATTGATCTGCGGCTGGGCGCAGATTCAGTTTGGCGCGCATGGGGTGCTGCGCGTTGATTGATGCGAATTTCGGTTGATTGATGGCGGGTCGATCTGGCGGCGGTTGGTGGTGGGGACGGCGCTCGGGCATGGCGCTAGTTTAGGGGTGGTGGGAGGTGATCTCCGAGGGGTGGGTGGCACCCTGGCACTCAACAGGTGGTTGCGCGACAAGAGAACGCCTGTGCTATCTTGCGTTATCCGCGGATCGATGGGCGGCCGGCCCTGACATGCACGCGGTTTGTCGCCCACGCGCGGAGTGCGGTATGGACACTAACACCCTCTATTACGGCGACAACCTGGACGTGCTGCGCCGGTTCGATCCTGACTGCGTAGACCTGATCTATCTTGACCCTCCATTCAACTCCAAGCGCGATTACAACGCGTTGTTCAAGGATGAGACGGGCGTCACGTCATCCGCCCAGATCAAGGCGTTCACGGACACGTGGAAATGGCACATGGCCGTCGATGCGTATCAGGAGACGATCGCCGCTGGCGGCCCCGTGTCGCGGTTGCTTGGCGCGATGTATGAGGTACTCGGCAAGAACGACGTGATGGCCTACCTGTCGATGATGGCCCTTCGGCTCTCGGAGCTACACCGCGTTCTCAAGCCGAGCGGCTCGCTCTTTCTGCATTGCGATCCCACATCGAGTCACTACCTCAAGCTGCTGCTAGATGCTCAGTTCGGCAAGCTGAACTATCGGAACGAAATCATCTGGCACTATCGCAAGTGGCCCAGCGGCAAGGCGCAGTTTCAACGCAACCATGACGTGATCTTTTTCTATTCCAAGAGCCAGTCGAAGGAGCGCGCTTTTCAGGCGCACACGATGGAGCGCGCCGAATCCACCAAGAAGCGCTTCGGGACGAAGAAGATCATCAGTGGGCATGACGACCAAGGCAAGCGCGTTCCATCACAGATGAGCGACGAAGATTCAGAGGGTGTCTGGGGAGACT
>CAYWOO010000053.1:0-8960 GCA_964458665.1 uncultured Dehalococcoidia bacterium | reverse complement strand
CCACGATGATCGCTACTCCTGCCACCGCACTTCGTACAGGCGGACGGCGTCGTCGAAGCCCTTCATCTCGTACGCGCCGCGGTCCGAGAACACGAACGTCTTGCCCGACAGGAGATGGCGGACTGGCTCCGGGATGAGGATCTCGCCCGCACCCGCCTTGGCGGCGATGCGCGACGCGAGAATGACCGTCGCCCCAAACAGATCACCGTCCTCCTCGATCGGCTCGCCGGCGTTGAGCCCAACGCGGACGTGCAGAGGCTCACCTTCTTTCTCGCTGTGCGCCGCGAACGCGCGCTGGAGAGCGATCGCGCACTCCATCGCCGACGTCACGCTGCCGAACGACGCCATGAAGCCGTCGCCCATCGTCTTCACTTCGGCGCCGCCGTGCTGCTTGAGGAGATCGCGCGTGATCCGCTCGTGCTCGCGCAGCACGTCGCGGCCCTTCGCGTCGCCGAGACGCTGCATCATCTCGGTGTGGCCGACGATGTCGGTGAAGAGCACCGTGCGCGTTCCCGTGGGAGCTGTCGCTACGGACGCGACGGGGACAGGATCGCCCTCAGCGAGGAATCGCTCCACCGCAGGGCCGTGGCGTACGAAACCGCCTGCTTCCATGACCACGCGTGCGTCACGGATGCGCCCTCCCAGCTGGCGAAGCATGTCGCCGCTCGGCACGGGCATGTCATCGCGGCCGATCACGAGCGTGCGGGCCTGGATCTTGTCGACGAACGCGCTCGCGTTGAACGTCCGCGAAGCGGCCGCATACAGGCGGCACATCTCCTCGGTGGTGGCGCCGGCGAAGAGCTTCACCAGGCGCGCGCCCTCGCCCGACCAGCCGTTTGTCGCGACTACCAGCATCAGGTACGACTCGTAGTCTTCACGCAGGAGGGCTCCGAACGCCCGCATGCGGGGGATACGCCCCATCTCCGCGGCGCGCGCGTACGTCTCCCGGAGCACAAGGCTGGCGACGCGATCGGGATGCTCGGCCGCGTACTTCATAACGAGCGGGCCGGGCATGCCCATCGCCATCAGCGAAAACCGCGGCCAACCGAGCCGCTCGATCACAGCGTAGAGGTCGCGTTCGAGGGCGTCCATGGAGACGTCTTCGACGTTCCTCTCGGAGATGCCGCATCCGCGAAAGTCGAACCATGCCACCGGCCGCGCGTCCCGCGAGACGCCGCCGATGCTACTCACCCCGAGCTCTTCCCAGTACGACGGCCGCACGTCCGTAAAGGGTGTGCCCATGCAGATGACCGGGATACCCGGACCGTTGCCATCCACGACGTACGCGATTTGGACGCCATCGGAGGTCGTGCAGTAGCGGACCTGGGGATCGGTCGTGCTCATGCCATCACCTGCACCGCGTACACACGCACCGGCTCGCCGACACCTTTCATCTCCTCTTCCCGCGATCCTCGAACGCCACCCCCGCCGACGATCGCGCCATGCCCCGCACCACGTCCGACACCAGGATCTGCGGTTCCATGTGGGGAGTATGACGTGAGGCTTGGGCTTACGACCATCGGACTGGTAATCCGGTGCTCGACACCGGAAGATGGAAAGCGGTAGACGCTGTCTCTGCAGGATCGATATGCGCCAGCAGAACGGGGGATTTGCCTTGCCGGACGGTCACACAACTTCTAGTCCGGTGCTCGCGAATCAATCCGGTGCTCGGCGAAAGCGCGCTAGTCGGGTGGCTACGAGCGAGTTTGGAATCAAGTGGCACCCGCGGCAGGATTCGAACCTGCGACCGTCGGATTAGAAGTCCGCTCGGCCATTTTGGGGTCTACCAGACAACGTCTGAGTCTGAGGAAGGTCGAACGCTGTGTGCAGCACCAAACAATCCGGTGCTCATGCCCGCAGGGCATCTGACGAGGGGATTATACGAACGTGACCGCGAGACATCCAATCGAAGCTATCGATCGGTACGTCGTCGCGTGATCGATCACTCCGTCCACCGCACACTGGCCGTTCGACGAAGCGATGGCGACGCTCGCCGACCTGCACGAGAGAGTGCGGGGCACAGGCGTACCCGGCGTAACTAACGCGCACATCGTCGCGCCGCGGCCCAATAAGCCCATCATCAGAAGTACAACTGGTCAACGTAGATCCCTCGCTCGGCGAGATCGGCTGGGGGAGGAACACGAAGGCTCAAGACGTACGGCTCGACCCGCTTAGCGAGAGTAACGAGCGTCGAATACGCCGACGACTGCGGGCACGTGAACAGTGCGAGCTCCGTCGTTCCGGACGGCGCCAGTTCTACGCACGCGGCGCGCAGCAGCGCCTTCAGTTCCTCCTCAGCTCCGGGCTCATAGCCGTAGTCGAGCACGAGCGCTCGGACGTCGTTCTCGATCCCGGCAGGTGTTTCGCGGATCACGTTGATACCCGCCGACCACACGCCGACGACCGCGCGTTCTCCGAGGCGAAGATGCTGCCAGGAATATAGTTCGGGTCGCCGCTCGATGCGCGCCGCCAGCGATGCTCCGGTGTGGGCGATGTAGAGCTCCTCGTGTCCGTGCGCGCGATCCAGCAGATCAATGATGCGGCCGCAGTCCGCTGCCGTTGCCGGGCGGCCGGCAGGGGGGCCGGATTGCCCCGCCGTGTCGATCACGATCCGTTCAGGGCGGACGCTCCACTGACTGATTCGGGTATCGTGCGCCAAGACGGTGTCGTTTCCTGCCGCCACGAAGGCGTAGACCTCGTCGGCCTGCCAGCCGTACATCTCCAGCGTCGTGAAACCAAGCAGGCGATTCACGCGCCGCCCCCCACGAGCTTCCGGCAGAATGCGCAGCCGATAGCTGTACTCCCCGAGCATCACGTCGCCGTTGACGGCGATCGGGACGTTTACCACGGAATTCAGACCGACCGGTACCCCGTCTTTCTCTACAACGATGGTGCACGTGTCGCCCATCAGCCGCTCCGTCGCGAAGTAGTCCTCGCCGCGATCGTAGACAACGCGGACGTCCCCCGAAACGATTGGTGTCTGCAACTCGATTTGGCGCAGCGCCGCCGCATCCTCGTCCGTCGCACGCCGGGCTGCAAGGCCCGGGGCACCCTCATCCATCCCGATCCCACGGATGCGGTGGGGCGGGCGACTCTCGATTGACACCGCTAGCCGTCGCACATGGCCCGCGCGCTCGAGGACGGCGATGGCGTAAGGTCGCCGCACTGTACGACCCTGCATCGCGTTCGGGGTGTGGACTCCGGTCATCCCATAGCCGTCGACCATCTCCCCAAGCCGCGCTAGGATCTCCCGGCGCTGGGCGAGCGGGAACTTGTCCATAGCAAATGCGGTCCCTATGTCGGCATCGGAGAGATCCCGTAGCCCAGTGCGCAGGTGGGCTAGGACGAACTGCAGGCGTTCGACAGCCGGGTTCGCTGCGATGTCGGGTGGCAGCGGCGCGTCACTCATCCGACCTCCAATGCGTCATCGGCCCGAGCCGAGTCAGCCTCGGACCTTCGAAATCGTACGCGAAACAGGCATCCTTGACTTCGATTCGCATAGGCCGACGTTATACATCGAGGGAGAAGGAGCGGAACAGGCGGCGGGGCGTCCGTCGCCGAAGCTTGAGCACGAGATTGGCAATCCGCTCGTCAGCGGAGCACAACAGAGGGCTGTCGGAGTTGTCCCGCTAGGATCGGGCAGTCAACGCTCGTGCCGTGTCCAGTGTACATTCCCAGACGAATCCGGTGCTCGCGAATGCACACGTTAGATTCAAATTGTAGTGCTGGCACCCCCGGCAGGATTCGAACCTGCGACCATCGGATTAGAGGTAGGCTCGGCCATGCTGGTGTCCATCAGACCACATCTGAATCTGAGGAAGGTCGAACGCTGCGTGCAGCACCAACTAATCCGGTGCTCATGCCCGCAGGACAGCTGACGACCGGATTACACAAACGTGACCGCGAGACATCCGATCGATGCCGTCGATCGCTCCGTTGCCGTGTGATCGATTGTCTCGCCACCGCACTTCGTAGAATCGCCCGGCTTCAACAAAACGCTCAACCAACAACGGGACGCTACACGAATCGGCGCCACACGGCGTCGAGCGCCGGCCACGGTGGACCCTCGCGCAGGGCGCGGAGAAGTTCTTGCGCTGCTCGTTGCCCATTCGGGAGTTGGTCGTCTGGATCCCAGCGCCACGCGGCGACCATCGCGAGAACGAGGCCCCGGCACTCGCGCAGCAGTTCGCGATCAGCGTCCGGATAGCGCTCGCTGACCTCTTCGGGCACATGGGCGAGGTCGAATTCGACAGGCCCGCGGCAACCCGTCTCGAGGTCGATGAACAGCAGCCCTTCCTTCGTATTGAGCACGTTGCCTGGGTGCGGTTCGCCGTGCAGCAGTTGCTCGGCGGCGCCGCGGTCGCAGATCGTTCTCGTCAGACTTCTTAACGTGTTGGCGAGCAGCTCCCGATCCGCGTCGGCGTGCGCGGGCGAGCGTTCGCGGCTCTCGACGATTCGTTGACCCTCCGCGATGCGATCCGTGAAGTGCGGCGTCGTAAAATCGATCTGCCGCATGCCTGCATGCAGCCGCTCGAGCGCATTCGCGTAGTCGGTTGGCGACGCCTCTCCAGATGTGAGGGGTTCGTAGTAGGTCCACAGCGTGATCACGAAGCCGTCACGCTCGTAGACGCGCGGCTCTACTCGAGACTCAAGAGCCCCCACAGGGCTCCCGGTTTCGGCGAGCCGTTGAGCGAGCTCGACTTCAAACTGTCTGACGTGATGCGCCACGGATGCAACGCGCGCAAGGACGTCACAGGGCATCAGCCGCAGCGCGAGCCTGTTCGAGTTGTGAAGAACGACTGCGTCCGTCGACGACAGGCCAAGTGCTGAGGCCATCGCCATGGCCGCAGCCACCGCACGCTGAAGTTCTGATGCTTGCATCTTTCCCTTACCCTCGCCGCTGTTCGCTCAGTCTGAGATGCTGGCACCGCCGGCACGATTCGCCTACGGCCCCTCGGGGACCTGCGACCATCGGATTAGAAGTCTCAGCGTTGCTTTTCGCTGCCCCCTGGTCAACCTGAATCTGCGTGAGGTCGCAGAACCCGCGCGCTGCGCACGAATCCGGGTGTCATGCCCAGCGGGCTACTGACGACCGGATTAGATCATGCTCACGAGACATGCGCAAGAACCGCCCAGCGATCACTCCCGCCACCGCGCGTCCCATAGCCGCACGCCCTCATCGAATCCCTTCGGCACGAACTCGGGCGTCGCCGACTCGGCAGAGCAAATCTACATGCTTTGTGACTCCATCCGTACGCGCACCTTTGCGATGGTCGCGGCCACCCCCGTGCGTGAGGAGGAGCTCCCCGGCGCGAGCGGCCCCAAGGGAGCATGCTGTTCTCCAGCAGCACGCCAATGAAGACAACCATCCCGCAGGGAGGGCGAGGGAAGCCGCGACAAGCTTCGCAAGATCACCGGCGACCAACGGCCAGAGCCCGTAGTCGAGCGCTGGGTTGATAGGTGCAGTATTTTGCATAGCTGATCTCCCGGTAGGATAGCGGATTGCTCACGTATACGTCCAATTGACCCGCATAGGCGGACCTAGCAGAAATGTAGGATTCTGCTTAGAGTGATGTCAGGGGAACTGACCCGCGGAGAGCTTTGCACCAGCGTCCGTTGTATACTGCGGAAATAATCATGCCAAAACCTGCACCTGTGAGACAGCAATCATCCAGAAACACCGAAGCGACCCGTCGCAAGCGTTGGACCTTTCTGACGAACCACGCGACGGTCTTGATCCACGTCGCCGGCCATCCGGACGATACGATCAGGCTCATTGCAGAGACACTGGAGTTGACCGAGCGGACGACCGCCTACGTGCTTTCGGATCTGCGGGCGGCCGGCTACATCGACGTGCGCCGGGTCGACCGCCACAACCACTACAAGGTACGGATGGGGAAGCCACTGAGGCGGGATTCGCACCGGCGCGCCCGTATCCGCGACCTGCTCGAATCGCTTTCTGCACTCGACTAAGACACGTTCGCCACGCACCAGTCAGCCACCAAGTTGAAAGCGGCCTAATGACAGCAATCTGGCGCAGCGCTGCCGTTCAAAAGTGGGCGATCGCCTTAAAGATCGCGCCGATCCTCGTCGGATTGGTCGCCGCCAGAGCCGTTGTGGATGCCGCGGACGCCAGCTTCATCGACCTGACGGGGCTTTTCGGCAGCATGATTGCGGCGAACGTCTTCGTGCTGGGGTTCCTCCTCGCGGGGACACTTGCCGACTACAAGGAGAGTGAGCGCCTCCCAGGTGAGCTTGCATCGAGCATCGAGACTACCGCAGACGAGTGCCTGATCACGTACAGGAACAAGGGCGCGCCTGAAGCTCTGGACGCCCTGGCGTACATGTCGGATTTCTCTTCCGCTCTTTTGCGTTGGTTCCACAAACAAGAACGCACGAAGGATTTACTAACACGGGTCAGCGGGATGAACGAATTCTTGCTGGCGTTCGAGTCTCTCACACAACCGAACTTTATCGTGCGACTGAAGCAGGAGCAGAACAATATCCGCAGGATGATTTTACGGATAGACGCGATCCGGGACACGCCGTTCCTCTCTGTTGGCTATTCCATGTCGTACATCGGCACGGTGGCACTCCTTGGCGGCCTGCTGTTCGCCAACATCGAGCGGTACTACCAGGCGATGTTCTACCTGGTGCTCATCGGCTTCCTGCTGATCTATCTGACGGTCCTGATCAAGGACGTCGACAACCCGTTCGATCATTACAAGGACGGTGCCGAGAGCGCGCACGTCTCGTTGAAGCCCATCTTCGACATTGACGAAAAGCTGCGGGGCTATGCCGAGGAAGTCGGGCCGGGGAGTCCTCCAAGCATTGGCTAAGGCCGGGCAGTCACGTCGAAGGCCGCGATGACGCGGACGGCTTTGCCGTCGCCGATGCAGCCGTCCCTGGTAACCCCGGACGCGATCGGATGATCGATCGCACATCGCCGTCTGGTTCACCACGGACAACTGGTGCATCCAAATCGCGACTCGCGGCGCTGTTTAGGTAACTCGCCACGACGCTTATCATGCAAAATAGGCCATGATATTTTTTGCATGTATTGAGCTGGATGGGCTTGCGCTTGGTCAGGGCCTGCGGGTATGCTGACAGCAGCAAAGGGAGTAATCACGAACCCACGCTGTGGGTCGCCCAGCAACCGTCAATACGCGGGATCCTCCGCCGGTGCTGGCCGCGAGAACCTTCTCGCGAGGTAAGACTTTGCCCATCCAAGAAACACTTGGATGCGGCAAGGGTCTGCCGCGAGGAGGTTTTTATTTTGGTTAGCGAACTGCTTGAGATGCTAAGCGGCGGTAATGACGAGCGGCAATGCTGTGACGGGCGCGACCGCCAGGGCGGCATCCGCGGCTTCCTGGCGCGGTTGTTCAGCGGCGATGACGATGATGACGACAACCACCGCGACGGTGGCTGCTGTTCGGACGCGACCAGCGACGGTGACACCCGCGGTCGCGACGGCACCAGCGGCCGGCGCGACCGAGACGACGACTTCGACTCCGGAGACTGAGCGGGGCCCGCGAAGGCGCATGGCTACGCGAGTCTTCATAGCGAAATTGGAGCCGACCATTGGTAGTTGAACTTCTCCCCTGGATCCTCTTCCTAGCCTTCGTGCTCGGCATGCTCGCGCTCGACCTGGGCGTGTTCCATCGTAACGCGCACGAGATTCATCGCCGCGAGGCGCTCGCCTGGAGTGCGGTGTGGATCGGGCTCGCCATCGCGTTCAACATCGGCATCTACTACTTTCAGGGCTCCGAGAAGGGGCTGGAGTGGACGACCGGCTATCTCATCGAGAAATCGCTCAGCGTCGATAACGTCTTCGTCTTCCTGCTGATCTTCTCGACGTTCGCCGTGCCGGCACAATACCAGCACCGCGTACTGTTCTGGGGCATCATCGGCGCGTTGATCATGCGTGCCGTCATGATCGCCATTGGGGCACAGCTCCTCGACTGGTCCCACTTCGTCATCTACATCTTCGGCGGCTTCCTGATCCTGACGGGGGTGAAGTTTCTGCGCGACACGCAGAAGGAACCGTCGCTGGAGGGGAATCTGCTTGTCCGCGCGGTGCGGCGCGTATGGCCGGTAACTGAAGGCTACGAAGGTCAGAAGTTCTTCGTACGGCGAAACGGCATCATCTTTATTACACCCTTGCTGCCGGTGCTGGTCCTCATCGAGAGCACGGACCTCGTGTTCGCGGTCGACTCCATCCCGGCGATATTCGCCGTGACCGAGGACCCGTTCATCGTCTTCACCTCCAACGTGTTTGCCATCCTGGGCTTGCGTGCCCTCTATTTCGTGCTCAGTGGTTACCTCGCGGGCCTTGCCTACCTGAAGCCAGCGCTGGCGGCCGTGCTCGTCTTCGTCGGAACGAAGATGATCATCGTTGACTTCTACAAGATTCCTTCGCTCGTTAGTCTCGCCGTGATCGCGGCGATCCTGACCATTGCCATCGCCGCGTCGTTCATCAAACAGAGAGCGGAGCTTCGCAAATTGGAGCCCGCGGTAAACGTGGGAGGGGTCGATTGATAAGACCGCTATCGCGGCCTTGACGGTCAGACCATGAGACTCGTCTTGGCCCCAGCAAGGAGCTGAATCAACAATGGACGCTACACAGGTCGGCGCTACACGGCGTCGATCGCCGGCCACGGCGGACCCTCGCGAAAGGCGCCGAGCCATTCTGCCCTTTGTGGACGGCTCGGGTGTTGGTCGTCTCGACGCCAGCGCCACACTGCGATGATCGCAAGCACGAGGCCACGGCATTCGCCGACCAGTTCTTGATCAGCGCCCGGATAGCGCTCGCTGACCTCTTCGGGCACCCAGGCAAGGTCGTACTCGACAGGCCCGCGAACAGCGTTCTCGAAGTCGATGAACAGCAGCCCGTTCTTCGTGCTGAGCACGTTCCAGGGGTGCGGCTCGCCGTGCAGCAGCTGCTCGGCGGCGCCGCGGTC
>CAYWOO010000052.1:0-3769 GCA_964458665.1 uncultured Dehalococcoidia bacterium | reverse complement strand
CGCCAGCACGGACGTCGCCCCCCCCCCGCCGCTGAGCCGCCCCCCCATCCCCCGCAACGCTCTCGTGGCGAGCCCCGCGGCCTTCAGCCCCAACATGCTCAAGGCCGACTACATCGGCAACCCCGCGGGCGAGAAGACGACCCGCGTCTACATCGGGGACGTCTACGGCCGCCTCTGGAAGTTCCTGCCCTGGACGGCAAACAAGGGCTTCCCGGCCATCCTGATGGCGGACCTGGGCGTCCAGCAGACGATCGGCGTCGCCGTGGCTCTGCTGAACCTGGACAGCGACGGCTACGGAGCGAAGCCGCACATCTACCTGGAAACGGGCCGAGATAACCGGGTGAGTCCGCCCCCGGCCCCGACGCCTCCCTTCAAGCTCATCGGGCTGCGTGACGACGCTTCGGACACGGACGCCTCGAACCCTCCCACGACGCCTGCCGTCGAGCTCTTCCCTCGGTCCTATGCAAGCGTTCCCGGGATCGACCTCCCTGGCCCCCCCGACCCGGTCAAGTTCCGCTTCCGCGGGACCAGCCAGCCGGCGACGGCGTTCAACGCGGAGAAGAAGGGACGCGTCTTCTTCGTGGGGACACAGTTCAACCCGATTGACGTGAACTGCGTCTCCAGCTTCGACAGCATCCTGTTCGCGCTGACGGCCGGCACGGGCCAGGCGGCCTACGATCTGGGTCTCGTTCCCGGTGTGCCGGCCGCCTACACCACGTTTACGGGCGACAAGATCACGAGCGTACAGGTCGTCGGCGGAGCGCCCGTTGTGGATCAGGCCATCCAGAAGGCGGACGCCGCGCCTCCGCTCCCTGCGCCGCCGCAGCAGCTTCCCCCGGCTCCAGGGGCGGAGGGCGACGTCTACTTGGGGTCGACGCTGGCCGGCTCGACGGCCTTCAGGGTCGGCTCGGTCGTGTGCCAGCCTTAGGCTTGGGTTAAGCTTGGGGCGTGTACTACCGGCTGTGCCCGTCGTGCGGGACGAGGAACAAGACCAAGTGGGACTCCTGTGTCCGCTGCGCAGAGTCCCTGGAGGGGGTCCCCCTCACCCGGGACGCTTCTGAGGCAGCCGCCCCGACCGCTGCGGAAGCCGAGGCCGGAGGGCGATGGCTTCCGGGATGGTCCAGCCTTCTCGCGCTGGTCGCCCTGATCGGGGCGGGGGTCTGGGCCTGGCAGCGAGGGTTGCAGGAGCCCGAGCGGCCGGATCCTCGGCTCTTCACGATGGCCACGCTCCCCCCGAGCCCGCCGCCCCCTCCTCCCCAGGCGGCGACACCGCCGGGGGAGGAGAGCTTCCGGGAAGGTGAGCGGCTGCTCTCCCGAGGCGACGCCGCCGGGGCCGTGCGGCTTCTCGCGCAGGCGGTGGCCGATGCGCCGGGCAGGGCCCTTTACCGTCACACTTACGCTCGGGCCCTCCTCGCCACCAAGGCGACGGAGGAGGCCCTACGCGAGTTTGCCGAAGCCTCACGCCTGCTTCCGGAGAGCCTGACCTACGCCACGGACCTGGCCCGCACCCTGGACCGGGCGGGCCGGGCCGCCGAGGCCGTGGCCGCGTACGACCGCCTCCTCGCCCTGCGGCCCGACAGCCGGGAGGCCCTTCGTGGGCTGGCCAGCCTCCATGCGAGGGCGGGAAGCTTCGACCAGGCGCTTCCCCTCCTGCGGCGGCTGGTCGAGCGGGACCCCGAGGGCGCCGTCGCGCAGCAGCAGTTGGGCTGGGCCCTCGAGAAGACCGGGGACCTGGCCCAGGCGGCCGGGGTCTACCGGCAGCTCCTCGACCGCATGCCCGAGGCGGCCGTGACGCGAGGGCTGCTGGCCGAGGTCCTCTTCCGTCAGGGCAGCCAGCAGGAGGCGATCGCCCTCTTGCGCTCGGGCGTGGAGCGGGATCCCCAGGCCCCCCTCCTGCACCGGGGCGTGGGGAGCCTCCTCGAGCGCTCCGGCCAGCCCCAGGAGGCGGCCGCGGCCTACCGCGAGTATGCGCGCCTGGCGCCGAACGCGCCCGACACCGCCCAGCTCGCCAGCCGCGCCGCGCTTCTGGAGGAGCGGGCCTCGAGGCCACCGTCCGAGGAGTAAGGAGGACCGCGTCCCGCTTCCTCTACGCGGCAGGTGGGTGTAACCTAGAGGTCATGGCGAGCGCCATCGTCTGTCCGGCTTGCGGGGCGCAGAATCGGCCGACTTGGCCACGGGGAGCCGGGAAGGCGCGCTGCAGAGCTACGCTCAGGCCGCCCGCCTCCAGGACGCCACGGCCGTGCTCGCCGTGCAGCCCGGCAACGCGATCGCGGAGGAGGGCTTGAGCCGTCGCTACTTCAACGCTCGAGAGCTCGGGTTCCTGATGCGGATCAAGCTGCGTCTCTTGCTTCTCAGCTTCCTGGTTCCGGGCCTCGCCGCCGCGCAGGGCCTGGGAGACGTCGCCGCGCGCGAGCGGCAGAAGCGCGAGGCGGCCGGGCCGCGGGCGAAGCCCCGCGTCCTGAGCAACGACGACCTCAGAAAGGAGGAAGCCGGGAAGCCCGCGTCCCAGGCGGACGCGGACGCGCCGGAGTCGACTTCCAGCTCCCACCAGGCCACTCGGGAGCAGGAGCAGAGCCCCCAAGACGACGAAGCGGCCGCGCGGCAGGCACAGACGGCGCAGGCCCAGGCCGAGGTCGACAGCGCGCGCGCGGCGGTGGTGGCGGCCGAAGCGCGCGTCAAGGAGCTCGGTGACAAGCTCAACCCCATGAGCCCCTCCTTCATCTATGGCGCGGCCCAGACGGGCGACGCCGGCGGCGAGGAGATCCGTACGCGCGAGGCGCTGCGGCAGGCGCAGGCACAGCTGGCCCAGGCTCGCGATGCGCTGGTGCGGGCGAACCGGTCGCACGAAGACGTCCGCCGGGGACGGCCCGCAGGCTCGTCCGAATCGCGCTGAGGATCCCCGGCCCTTCCTTGGCCGACATCCTGATCGTCGAGGACAAGGAGTCGCTCCGCACGATGCTGCGGACGACGCTCGAGTCGCGGGGTTACACGGTCGACGAGGCGGCGGACGCCTACGAAGCCCGCCGCCGGCTCCAGGGCGTGCGCTATCTGGTCGTGCTCACCGACCTGAAGCTGCCGGCCGGCAGCGGCCTCGACGTGCTGCAGGCGGCGCGCGAGGCCGACGCCGACACGCCGGTGGTGGTGATGACGGCCTTCGGCACGGTCGAGGAGGCGGTCAAGGCCATGAAGCTGGGCGCGGCCGACTTCCTGACCAAGCCCGTCGACACCGACCACCTGCTGCTGCTGCTCGACCGCGCGGTCGAGAGCCGGCGCATCGCCACCGAGCTGGTGCTGCTGAAGGAGGAGTACCAGCGGCGCTTCGGGCTCCCGCGCGTGCTCGGGGAGGACCCGGCGCTCAAGGAGGCGATGCTGTCGCTGCAGCGGGCGGCCGGCACCGACGCCACGGTGCTGCTGCTCGGCGAGAGCGGCACCGGCAAGGAGCTGATGAGCCGCGCGCTGCACCAGCTCTCGGCGCGGGCGAAGGGTCCGTTCGTGGCCATCAACTGCGCGGCGATCCCCGACAACCTGCTCGAGAACGAGCTGTTCGGCCACGAGAAGGGCGCTTTCACCGGGGCCAGCGGAAGGAAGATCGGCAAGGCGGAGCTGGCGCACCGCGGCACGCTCTTCCTCGACGAGATCGGCGACATGCCGCTGCTGCTGCAGGGCAAGATCCTGCGGCTCGTCCAGGAGCGGCAGTTCGAGCGGGTGGGGGGGCTACAGACGCTGAGCGTCGACGTGCGCGTGGTGGCGGCCACCAACCGTGACCTGC
>CAYWOO010000051.1:0-5535 GCA_964458665.1 uncultured Dehalococcoidia bacterium | reverse complement strand
GGCGTACGCCCGCCACGCACGCGCCGAAAACGAGGTGACGATACGCATCCGGGCGAGCAGGATCATCGAGTACCTCGGCGAAACCGGAGCTGACTGACCCATCGAGCGCCGCCGTCCAGCGCAGTTCGCACACGATGGCGGAGGGGTGTGCGAGGGATGCCCACCTTCTCCGCCGGTAGCGCCGCGGTTGGCTCCTCGATCGCACGCCCGTATACTCGCCTGATGACCGAGCAGGCACGATCCAGCGAAGCGCCGATCCTCTCATTCGAAGCGGCGCGCAGGCGCGTCCGGACCGGCGAGGATGCGGGGTTGGTCGCACGCGCGTTCGTCGACGGACTCTCCGTTGACGAAAAGCTCTGGTGCCTGGACGGCGATGAGGAATTCTGGCCGGGTCTCGTGCGGATGGCCGGACGAGCTGTAGCCCAGGTCGCGGGCGACGGATATAGCGGCCGGCCGTACTTCGCGGCGCAACTAACGCGCGTCGGTTTCCCGGGGATCGCTTTCTCCGATGGCCCGCGGGGCGTCACCGTCGGCGCGAACACGTGCTTCCCGGTATCTATGGCCCGCGGCGCAACGTGGGATCCGGATCTGGAAGAACGCATCGGCCAGGCAATCGGGCTCGAACTGCGTGCACGTGGCGCGACTCTTTTCGGGGGAGTCAACGTAAATCTGCTGCGCCACCCGGCGTGGGGACGCGCCCAGGAGACATACGGCGAGGATCCGCAGCATGTCGGGGAGATGGGCGCGGCGCTCGCGCGCGGCGTGCAGCGCCATGCGATGGCCTGCGTAAAGCACTTCGCGCTGAACTCGATCGACAATGCTCGCTTCAAGATCGATGTCCAGGCGGACGAACGCGCCTTGCACGAGGTCTATCTTCCGCATTTCAAGCGCGTCATCGACGAAGGGGTCGCTTGCGTCATGTCGGCGTACAACTCAGTCAACGGCGCGTGGTGCGGCGAGAACCGCGTGCTGCTGACAGAAATCCTGCGGGATGAGTGGGGCTTCCAGGGATTCGTCATCTCTGACTGGATCTTCGGGCTGCGCGACCCGGTGCAGTCCGTCCTCGCGGGCCTTGATATCGAGATGCCGTTCCGCCAGCAGCGCATGCAGCACGTACCGCGATCGTTGGACGAAGGCACCTTGTCCGAAGAAGACATCGACCGGCCCGTCTTGCGCGTCGTCGAAACGATCCTGCGCTTCGACGGCGTACTGTCTCGTCCTGCCCCCGATGCCTCCATCGCCGCATCGCCCGAACACCGGGCGCTCGCCTACGAAGCGGCGGCCAAGTCGATTGTGCTGCTGAAGAACGGGGGCGATGGCGGCCCGCTGCTGCCGCTGGATGCAAGCAAGCTGAAACGCGTCGCCGTGCTCGGACGGCTCGCCGCGATCCCCAACCTTGGCGACCACGGATCGAGCAACGTGATGCCGCCGTCAGTCGTGACGCCTCTCGATGGCCTGCGGGCGGCGCTGCCGGATGTCGAGATACTCGCGGCCGACGGCTCGCAACTCGACGAGGCGAGTCGTATCGCGCGCATCGCAGACGCCGTCATAGTCGTGGTGGGCTGCACCTTCGAGGACGAAGGCGAGTACATCTCCGCGCAGCCCGAACTACTCATGGCGACTGCGCCGCCTCGTCCTGAACGCATACCTTCGGCTGAGCCACCGCCGCCAGAACGATCGGACAACACGACGCGACAACGGCCCGGTTTCGCCACGGGCGGCGACCGGACATCGCTCGATGTCTCCGCGGCGGATCAGGCGTTGATCCGCGCGGCAGCCGCGGCAAACCCCGCTACCGTTGTCGTGCTGATGGGCGGCAGCGCGATCCTCGTCGAGGAATGGCACGAGGCGGTACCGGCGATCCTCATGCTGTGGTATCCCGGCATGGAAGGCGGCCGCGCCCTCGCCGACATCCTCCTGGGACGCGTGAACCCGACCGGCCGATTGCCGTTCGCCGTGCCGCGTGACGCCAGCCACCTACCACACTTCGACCGGGACGCAACCTCGATCATCTATGACATGTTCCATGGGCAGTGGCTGCTCGACCGCGACGGACACGACGCACGCTACCCGTTCGGGTTCGGGCTATCGTACGGCCCTCAAGCGATCGTGAAGGATGTGACAGTCGATGCCGGGGATACGGCGCTCAGTGTTTCAGCGCAGCTGCTGAACGAAAGCGCGCGCGATGCGACGGAGGTCGTACAGGTCTACGCCGGCGCGCGAGGCTCGCGCCTGGAGCGGCCATTGTGGCGCTTGGCGGCCTTCGCCCGCACCAATGTTCCGGCCGGCGGCTCGGCGAGCGTTCGCCTATCGGTCCCGTACGAGCGCCTGGCCGTCCGCATCAACAGCGGATGGATCGTGCAGGCGGGCGCATACGAGATCGCGGTTGGGCGTCAGGCGCTCGATCCGAAGGCGGTCGTGACGCAAATCGATCTCCCCGAGCGAACGTCCAATCCATAACAGAGTGCCGATGCTTCGGGTACGCCGTCAACGCGCGCGCGGCGGAGGGTTCAGCAGGGCGATTCCCGCCTGGGTGCGAGCCAGGACATCGGGCGCGAGGGCGAAGACGGTCCACCAGGTGGCGGGCGTGCCCGTCGCCGTGCCGGGTCCGGCGACCGGGTCGCGTTCGCCGAAGAGGCGCTCATAGAGCGTCGCCAGCGGTGGCGGCGCGTCAGCTCGTGAAACCTGGCGCAATCTTGGCATCGAGGATTCCTGTCTGCAACGCAACTTGACGAGATGGCGCGAGTGTTCGCTGTCGGGTGGCCACAGGTGCGCGCAAGTGCGCACCGTGACGCGCCATCGTGATACGATGGCTCCAACTGGTGATACCGTGGCCGGCCGCGGCGGAACGATCTTCCGAATAGGCGGCGGATCGCCGGATGCAGGAGGACAAGATGCAGAAACCCGAGTTGACGACGAAAACGAACAGCGAGTTCCCAATCCGCGGCGTCAACCACCTGGCGCTCGTCTGCAAAGACATGCGGCGCACGGTCGACTTCTACTCCGGCCTGCTAGGGATGCCCCTGATCAAGACGATCGAACTGCCCAACAATATGGGGCAACACTTCTTCTTCGACATGGGCAACGGCGACTCGCTGGCGTTCTTCTGGTTCCCAGACGCGCCAAACGCTGCTCCCGGCGTCGCTTCGGCCGCGCACATGCCGGGCAGCGGAGACCTCGTCACGGCGCACGGTTCCATGAATCACATTGCCTTCGACGTCCCGGCGGAGCACTTCGACGCGGCCGTTGCAAAGCTGCACGAGAAGGGCATCGCAACGTCGCCGGTGCTGAACCACGACGACAGCCCGGCCCAGGTCGCGCGGGAGATGTACCCGGGTGTGTTCGTGCGCTCGATCTACTTTATGGATCCGGACGGCATCCTACTGGAGTTCGCGTCATGGACGCGCGTGTTCAGCGAGTCCGACGTGCGCCATCGCCCGGCTACGGCGGCAGACGCCGGCGCGCGCCTCGCGTCGGCGCGATAAAAACCTGCCCGATTGATACGCAGTCTGCTCCGTTAACAGTACACTGGATGGAGGCCGACGGTTCGGCTGGACGCCCGTCCGGGAAGAAGAATCAGCCCAGATACGTGCTGATCCTGCCGCTGCTGCGGGCGACGCGTCTTAACTAAGCCTTAGGCCCGGCGCCGAAGTGCAGCCGGGCCTTCTGGTGTCGCGCATTCGAGTCGCCGCCGAACATGCCGAGCATGCGCCTCGACCGTCGGGCGCTGGAGGTTTCTTTCGTGAACACACTTTTCCGCACACTGGGCTTGAAGGCAGAGATCATGAAGGCGATCGATGCGCTTGGTTTCGAGGAACCGTCGCCAATCCAAAAGCAGGCGATTCCGGCCCTGATGAGCGGCCTGGATGTGGTTGCGCAGGCGCCAACAGGCACAGGCAAGACAGCGGCGTTCGCCATTCCTATTATGGAGCGCATCGATCCCGCAAAACGCGTCGTGCAAGCGCTCGTGCTCGCCCCCACGCGCGAACTAGCCGTGCAAGTCGCCGAGGCTTCGCACGCGATCGGGCGGCACTGCCGTGTCAACGTGCTGCCCATCTACGGCGGACAGGCGTACGAACACCAACTGCGCGGCCTTCGCGCCGGAGCGCACCTCGTCGTGGGTACGCCGGGACGCGTGATGGATCACATCCGTCGGGGCACGCTTCTGCTCAATACAGTCCGTATCGTGGTGTTGGACGAGGCGGACGAGATGCTGGACATGGGCTTCATCGACGACATTGAACTCATCTTAGATCAGACTCCGAAGGGCCGGCAGATGGCGCTGTTTTCGGCCACCATTCCGCCGCGCATTCAGGCGCTCGCCCGCCGCTACATGAAAGATCCGCAGACGATCGCCCTCGCGCACGAAGCGAAAGAAGTGCCGCTAACCCACCAGGTCTACTACGAGACCCCGCCACGGGGTAAGCGCGACGCCCTCACCAACATCCTTGATATGCAGGAGCCACGCTCCGCGATCATTTTCTGCCGTACGCGGAGCGAAGCGGGGGATCTCGCGTCGTCTCTGCAGGCGCGCGGTTACAGTGCCGACGCGATCCACGGCGATATGAGCCAGGCGCAACGCGAGCGCGTGCTGGGTAAGTTCCGCGCGAACAAAGTCAGCCTGCTTGTGGCCACCGACGTGGCCGCACGCGGCCTCGACATTCCCGATGTCACGCATATCATCAACTACGACATTCCGGACGATGCAGACGCGTACGTGCATCGCATCGGGCGCACCGGCCGCATGGGCCGCAAGGGCGAGGCGATCACGCTGGTCACGCCGCGCGAGTTGCGACTGCTGCGGATCATCGAGAAGGACATCCACAAGAAGCTCAAGCCGCTGCAACTGCCGACGCCGGACGATATCGCCGCGCGCCGCACAAAAGCGTTCATGGACTCGCTGCGCGAGACGCTACGCGCCGGCGCCGGTCAGCCGTACGGTCTGGTCGCTGCGGAATTGGCGGAAGAGTTCAGCCCGATGCAGATCGCGGCAGGAGCGATCCAGTTGGCGTTTGAGGCCGCTGGAGGGCCATTGCTTCCCACAACGCCCGCTTCCGACGGTCGCATCACGCAGGCCGAGACGACGCGCCTTGTGCTGGATGCCGGAAGGCGGCGCGGCGTGCGGCCTGGCGATATCGTCAAGAGCATCGCGACGGACGCGGGCATCCCTGGCTCGGACATCGGGAACATCGATGTGCAGGCTGATGCGACCTTCATCGAAGTCAGAAGCAGCGTCGCGACCAAGGTTCTGGAACTAGCGGCAGTCGTGACGCTCCGCGGTGGCGACGCGAATCTGAGTCTCGCGCGGCCGAAATCCCATAAGACCAAGGCCTGATCGGCGGGCTGCTGTCGCCAAAGAGTGAGCGCGACCTGGATACTCCGACGAGCACCTGTCGTCGCCCGGGCAACGCCGCGTCTTCGGAGCACGCGCCGGCCCTTGATCGCGGAGCTGGCAGCAGCGTAGTCGAGCGTGGGGGAACTGGAGCGGGAGACCGGACTCGAACCGGCGACCCTTTGCTTGGGAAGAACGCTGGT
>CAYWOO010000050.1:0-4420 GCA_964458665.1 uncultured Dehalococcoidia bacterium | reverse complement strand
CGGTTCCGGCGCAAAAGCTCTTGCTGCCTGTCCCCGACAACAGCACCACGCGGACTGTAGCATCAGCATCAAGCTCACGGCATATCCGCGCAAGATCGGACGCCATGACAGGCGTCACGGCGTTAAGCTTGTCGGGCCGGTCGAGCGTAACAGCGGCGATGCCGTCAGCGATGTCGAGTTTCACTCGTCCTGAATTCACACGATTTCCCTTCAAGAATGCGAAAACAGTAAAGGAGGCCCACGGTCGAGTCAACGAAACCCCCACGTTGACCCAACACGGGACATATGAAACACTTCACAGAATTTGTAGGTATCCCTGACATGCAGATTATGAATGCTACGCAAGCTGCAGCTCTGCTGGAGGATGGCGATACGATCCTCGTCGGCGGGTCCGGCAACGGCCACGCTGTCCCCGAGAAGATCATGGCAGCGATCGAGCAGCGGTTCCTTGCCGAGGGCCACCCGCGCAATATCACGTCCATCCATCCCGTGGGCCTCGGCGACAAAGCGGGGAAGGGCGCCTCACACTTCGCCCATGAAGGCCTTCTCAAGCGCATCGTGTGTGGAACCTATGTCGATAGCCCTTCGGTAGCCGATATGGCAGCGCGCAATGAGATCGAGGCCTACACACTGCCCCAGGGTGCCATCTCGCTGCTAATTAGGGAGATCGCCGGCGGTCGGCCCGGCCTGATTACTCACACCGGCCTTCACACCTTTGTCGATCCGCGGCAGGCCGGAGGCAGGCAGAGTGCGAAGGCAACCGAGGACTTGATCGAAGTGGTAACACTGGCCGGGCGCGAATGGCTGTTTTACAAGCCATTCCCTATCGAAGTGGCGCTGCTGCGCGGCACCACCGCAGACGAAGATGGCAATATTACCATGGAGCATGAGGCCGTCTATGGTGAGATGCTGTCGATGGCCCAAGCGGCACGGCGCTGCGGCGGGCTGGTGATTGCCCAGGTGAAGCGTTTAGCCCGTCGTGGGACTCTGGCACCCAAGGCAGTGAAGGTTCCCGGCATGTTAGTCGACGTGGTAGTGGTCGATCCCGATCAGTGGCAGACCTTCAGCACGAAGCACGACGCCGCCTATGCAGGAGAGCTGCGCGTGCCCCTCGCCGACATGCCGGTACTTTCTTTTGACGAGCGCAAGATCGTCGCCCGCCGTGCCGCCCTCGAACTCTATCCCGGCGCCATCTGCAACATCGGGTCGGGGATTTCGACCGGACTGCCCACTGTTGCCGCCGAGGAAAACGTCCTCGACCGCATCGTCCTCACCAACGAGCAGGGCCTGATTGGCGGCGCACCGTCCTCGGATGCAGGTGCCGCACGCAACTACGCGGCCATCGTCGATCAGCCTTATCAGTTCGACTTCTACGACGGCGGCGGTGTCGAACTTGCCTTCCTTTCGGCAGCCGAGATCGATGGCGAGGGCAATGTCAATGTCAGCCGCTTCGCTGACAAGATTGTTGGTATCGGCGGTTTTGTGAACATCAGCCAGAACGCCAAGAAGGTCATCTTCTCGGGAACGTTTACGGCGGGTGGGCTCAAGGTGGCGACCGAAGGCGGCAAGCTCCGCATCTTACAGGAAGGAAAGCACCGCAAGTTTGTGAAGGCCGTCCAGCAGATTTGCTTCAACGGCAAGGTCGGCGCGGCGCGCGGCCAGCAGGTCATCTATGTGACCGAGCGCGCTGTCTTCCGGCTCGATGTTGGCGGACCGGTACTGATTGAGATCGCCCCAGGCCTCGATCTTGCGTCTGACATTGTCGCCCACATGGATTTCAAGCCAAAGGTCAGTCCATCGCTCAATACGATGGACGCGCGCATATTCGATCCGCGGCCGATGGGCCTCGCCGCCGGCCTTGCCGGCGCGCCGCGTCGTCATTCCCGGCTGACGCGGCGCGGCGATTGAACCTCAAGTGCTCTGGCGCGGCAGCCATTTCATCAAGTGGGTCGCTGCGGCGACGACTTCGCCCCTGTCGTTGCTCACCTCGACCTTCGCCAGGCTACGGTTCTTGGCGGCATCGATGCTCTCTACCAGATAGCGGACGGTGATGGTATCGCCGATGAACACGGGCTTCAGAAAGCGCACGCGGTCATAACCCAGCGAAACCGGAAAGATGTCCGGCACGCGCTCGGCCATCAGGGCGTTGACCATTGTCGAGGTGGTCGACATGTAGCCCACCAGCAATGCGCCATGGGCGATGCGCCGCCCGTATTGTGTACCTCGCATGAACTGCTCGTTGACATGATTGGGGGCAAAATCGCCTGTGATCCCGGCAAAAAGATAGACGTCGCTCTCGCTGACGGTCTTGCTGAATGAGGTGAAGGCGCCGAGGGCGGGTGTTAGGTCCATGGTTGTTCCGGAAATCTAGGGGGAAGCTCGATGGAGCATCGCGTGAATTGGCGTAAAGGTAAAGTCCCGGAGTTGAGATCTGCCGGACCGAGAAGGCGCTCGGTCAGCGCTATGGCCCGCTGCTAACCTGACAGGTTTTTTTGAACCAGGCGAATTGAGAGAAGATAGCCTGGAAAGGAAAAGGAAGATGCCGAGGTAGAGGTTGCGAGTAGAGCAGATCGCGACCAAATAATCGCCGGAGTGATCGGCCGATTCACACAATCTACCCTCGCGACGCTTTCTGACTCCTCAAGCTCGCACGTTCATGGAGTTTGTGGTCGCGTGTCAGGTGGTCAAGGCTATATCCCAAAAGAGCCCTTAATCTGAATTAGGCAGCCAAGTCCCCTTTGGGTCAACATGAGACCAAGTGCAGTCGTCAACGCATGTCAGCTGCGCCTTCATTTGCAGACCAAATTTCCGAAAAAACGGCAATTACTGACTAAAGGTCAGCTTTGCGGGGATAAGCGGGCATCCCGAAAACCCGCCACCAGGTCTCAAAAGGGCCATAAGCGGTCGTTGACCTAATTCTACTCCATGACCAACTGCTGCTTGTGCCTGACAAAGGGCGAATAGACAGCGGCATCTGCCTTGATCCGCCCATTCGCCCCCCACTCAGCCATTTGATTAAACGGGATGACTGTACGTTGCTTAAGATTATTGAGCGCGATGCAAAAGTCGTCCTCAACTCTCTTCAACCGAGCGTCCACGACGGATGGTTCAGAATATCTCAATCCTCCTTCGACACCATATGCAATAAATGGAGACAACACAGTATAGCCGACATAGGCGAGTGAAAAGTTGACTGGCCATAACAGCAGGTCAATGTCTCCGCTTCTGCCGTCAAATGCATAAGTCTCCTGGCTCGTGCCAACCGTCACTGAAAGCATCGCCCGTTTGCCCACAAAGCGGCCTTTCTCAAAGCGCTTGGTGCTTGCATAGACTTCGCCAAAGATGAGCACACGATCAAGCCATCCCTTGAGCATTGCAGGAGGCAAATGCCACCACATGGGATACTGCAGAATGAGCAGATCGGCGCGGTCTAATAGTTTGATTTCAGTTGCAACAATATCGGGGATGGTACCGCGTTCGGAGGCGTGATGTTGCTCAGCCTGCACATCGAATCGCCCAGGGGTCTTTTGCGAGACGTAGTGCTCCGGCCTTTCACAGGGATCGAAATCCATATCATAAAGGTTGGATACCGAGACCTCCCAGCCTTGTGCCTTCAACGTGCGACATGCGACTTGCGACAGATGAGCATTAAATGACTTCGGCTCAGGGTGGGCTAAAACTAAGTGGGCTTGCATTGCCTATCTCCGCTTTCTGCTCATTGACAGCCAAATTGCACCACTATTCGGTAACAGGTAAGGGGGCTTGAAGGAGCTCAACAATTTCCTAAGTTTTGCTCGGGGTCAGTTGCTGACGTCACGACTTTCTGCTGATCTCATTCAAGTCGGCGGTTGCAATACTGATGAAGCAATAAGAACGATAGTTGGAGTCCCTCAATGAAAGCAATCAATCACCAGACACAACCTAAGGAAGAATGCCGAACCGGGGTTTTCACACGAATGTGCATTTCTGAGCTAACAGGCTCCAAAGAACTGTGCGTTTTTGAGCAATGGTGCGCTCCTGGAACTGGAGCTCCCATGCATACTCACAAAGTGGAAGAAGTGTTGTCAGTGATAAGTGGCAAAGCAGAAGTTCACTTGGGTAACAAAACAGCCGTTTTGGGCCGGTCCGAGTCAGTTGTCATCCCCGCGGGTTTGGAACATGGATTTCGCAATATCGGCAATGATGATCTTCACATGCAGGCCATACTGGCGGCAGGGCACTTTGAAGCCAATCCAAGTCCTAGCGGTGAGGCGATTGTACGATGGCGTTCAACAAGCCCGCGTTAGCGGCCTCAGGTAGCGACGTTGTCCTGCTCACAATTCGTCTGCTCGGGGTCATTCACGTCGATTTGTTAGCTTTGGCGATATGTCCGGTCATTGGGCCATTGCGGACATGGTGGTTTGCCCTTGAAGATGTCAGC
>CAYWOO010000049.1:0-7658 GCA_964458665.1 uncultured Dehalococcoidia bacterium | reverse complement strand
CGTCGCGATGCGATCGGACTCCTTCACGCGCAATTCGGCCGCATCGCGCACGACGGTCGTGCCCTCGGCGAACGCGGCGGCCACCGCCAGCACCGGCACCTCATCCATCCCGCTCAGCACATGCTCGCCGCCAATGCTGGTTCCGCGCAAGCGCGCAGAGCGCACGACGATGTCCGCGACGGGTTCGCCGCCAGCCTGGCGCTCCTCCTCGATGCTCAGGTCGGCGCCCATCGCCCGCAGTACATCGATGACGCCCGTGCGCGTCGGGTTCATGCCCACGCCCGTGAGGTGGATCTCCGCATCCGGATGCACCGACGCCGCGACCATCCAGAACGCCGCCGCCGATATGTCGTTTGGCACCCGCATCGAAAGCGGTGCCAGCCCCGCGCCCGGCGTGAGGCGCACGGCTGGGCCTTCGCGCCCGATGCGTGCGCCCATCGCTGCGAGCATGCGCTCCGTGTGGTCGCGCGTTGCCTCAGGCTCTTCGACGATCGTCTCGCCGGCGGCAAACAGGCCGGCAAGCAAGATGCTCGACTTCACCTGCGCGGACGCGACCGGCATGCGATAGCGGATGCCGTGCAGCCCGCCGCCGCGAATCGCCAGCGGCGCGAACCGCCCGTCTTCGCGGCCATCGATGCGCGCGCCCATCTCACGCAACGGCGCGGCGATGCGCGCCATCGGCCGCGTACAGAGCGACGCATCGCCGCTCAGCGTCGAGAAGAACGGCTGACCCGCGAGGATGCCGCTGATCAATCGCATCGTCGTGCCGGAGTTGCCGCAGTCCAGCACCGCAGACGGCTCGACCAGTCCCCGCAGCCCGACCCCGCGCATCCACAACACAGGCGTATCGCCGCTCTCGTCCAAGCGCGATTCAACGCCGAGTTCGCGCAGGACGCCGAGCGTCGAGAGGCAGTCTTCGCCTGGAAGGAAGTTGTGGACCGTCGCTTCGCCATCGGCGAGCGCGTTGAGCATCGCAGCGCGGTGCGAGATCGATTTGTCGCCCGGGACCGCGATGGTGCCGCGGAGGCGTCGCGCCGGTTTGACGATGCGTTCCGTCATCAGCGCTTTTTCTCCGCGCGCTCCTCGGCCGTCTTCAGCAGCTCTTGCTGTTTCTTTATCATGCCGCTGATCGCCGAGCCCAGCATCATGTCGCCGAAGCTGATCTTCTCAATCGGGTCGCCGAGATCGCGCCGTGGCGCGCCGTTCACCATGAAATTATCGCGCTCCAGTTGCGGCCGCGCGAACGCTTCGAGCACCGGCTCCGTCTCGCCAGCTGCAATCGCGGCCCGGAACCGCGACAACTCTTCCTGGAAACGGTCGATCCAGTGCAGCACGTTGTCACGATTCGAGATCATGATGTCGTGCGCCATCTCGGGCGAGCCGGAGGCGAGGCGCGTCGTGTCGCGGAAGCCGCTCGACGCAAGATGCGCCAGCTCCGGCCACGCGGCGCTGCCGAAGACGACGGAGAACAGCGCCGACGACAGCGCAAGCGGCAGATGGCTAATCGCCGCGACGTACGAATCGTGCTCGTCGGCGTCCATGAACGTCACCGCCGCGCCGCAGAGCTGCGCGAGTCCGACGATCGTTTTCACCGCACCCTGGTCCGCCGTCACGGACGGTACGATCACCCACGTCTTCTCGCGAAACAGGTCGGCGTCCGCCGCGTCGATGCCCGGCGTCTCCTTGCCCGCCATCGGGTGGCCGCCGACGAAGTGCGCCGTATCCGGCAGCAGCTCGTTCGCCCAACGCATCACGTTGCCCTTCGTGCTGCCGGCATCGGTAACCACAGCGCCCGGCATGAGCGCAGGCGCGATCTCCTCGAAGAGCGGGCGCGTCGCGAGGATCGGCGCGGCGATGATGACGAGCCGCGCGCCGCGCACGGCGTCGGCGGCCGTGCGCGCTTCTTCGTCGATGGCGCCGAGCTTCTTCGCCCGCTGCAGCGTCTCGCGCGTGCGGGCATTGCCAACGACGCGCAGATCTTTCACGCCCGACCGCTTGATCGCCAGTCCGATCGATCCACCGATCAGCCCGAGCCCGATGATTGCGACACGTTCCATTGACGATTCCTGCTTCCGTGGCGCGGGCTTGCAGCCCGCGTTCCTCGATTCAGCAAACCTCCGCAACCGGTGGGTAAGCACCACGCGACGACTTGTCAATTCTTCGCTAGGCGTCGTCGGCGGCCTGGAGCAGGGCGAGGCGCGAATCCGGCGCGTCGGCGTCCTGCTCTCTGATCATACGTATGGTATCGGGGTCTGCGGCTGTGCGCGCGACCATCTCCGCTCCTAGTTCGGGATGGTGGACGAGTCGCCAGAACGCCCGGCGCCAGTCCGCGCCGTGCTCGCTGGCCATGCGGGCGCGTACAGAGGATGTGGCGACGCCGAGGACGACGTACGCGACGCGCTGCCACAGCGTGACACGGCCCTTGCCACAATCGTGCAGCAGCACCGCCGCGAACAGCGCAGGGTCGTTCGCGGGCGCGACGGCTCGCACGCGACGATACACATCGATGCCGTGCTGCTGGTCGCGCGGCATCATCGATTCGAACAGGTCGCGCTGCGGCCCGTTGAGGTAGCGGTATGCGTCGGCACGCTCGCCCGGATCGACGCGCGGACGCAGCGCGCCGACGAACTGACGCGCGCGATGCGCTGCGCCAGGCATCAGCTGATGCCTGTAACGAACTGGAGGATCGGCCGTGCGACCGGAATCATGATCTCCTGCACCGGATTGTAAGACGTACCCGTCAGTGCCTGGCTGACGTACGGGACGCCAAACAGGAGAATCAACAGGAATGCGAATCCATACTGATTCAGCTTCGACAGCTCGTGGCTCATGTCATCGGGCAGCACGCCCAGCGCCACGTTGAATCCGTCGAGCGGAGGGATCGGGATCAGGTTGAAGACGCCAAGAATGACGTTGATGAAGGCCCCGCCCGTGAGGAAGAGGCCGATGTACTCATTCATCCCCTCAACACCGAGCACGGACCCGAACGGGTTGATGTAGGGCACCCACCCCAGCTTGATCGGCAGGGCCAGCAAGAACGCTGAGACAAAATTAGACATCGGCCCGGCGACGGCCACGAGCAGCGTAGCCGTCTTCGGCGGAATCTTGAGACCGTGCGGATTATGCTGGACAGGCTTCGCGTACCCGAAGCCGACGAAGAGCAGCATCAGCGTCCCGAACGGATCAAGATGTGCAAGCGGGTTGAGCGTCACACGCCCTTGCCTTCGCGGTAGGTCGTCTCCCAAGAGCGTCGCGGTAAACGCGTGACACGCTTCGTGGAACGCGAGTCCTACGAATAGACCCAGCAGCGACGAGAGGACCAATGCGAGGAAGAGGGCGTTGTCCGTGCCAATGAGGTCGCTGTGGATTCGTAGCAAATGCGGGGCAACCCTCGAATAGCTGTATCTGATCGAAGTCTAACACGTGCAAATCGACACAGAGATTGCGAACATGGAGATCAGACGACCACGACAGAGTGGCACCATGTGATGTAGGACAGGCGCCCCGCCTGTTGGTCACTCTCCCGTGCGGCGCCGACCCGCGTTATCCCGTTGTTGTAGCGCGTGCTGAAGCAAGCCTGCGTACGATCGCCTATTGACACCTTTCGGACGCACTGGCTAGACTCGCGGGGCCGCAGGAATGCCGCACCTGCGGCTCGATGTATCGCCGGCGGCGGCGCGTGCGGATGGGTCGCCACGGCGACCGGGTGGTGGACTCTGCTACACAGCATCGAAAACGCACTCCTCGACTTCATCACCGGCATGTACAACGCCATCGGCTGGCCCGGCGTCATCGTCATGATGGGGATCGAATCCGCCGCCATTCCGCTGCCCAGCGAGCTGATCATGCCGCTTGCCGGGTGGAAGCTCATCGAGGCGAAAGATCGCGGCATGGAGTGGGTGCTGCTCGCCGGACTCTTCGGCGCCATCGGCAACACCATAGGATCCTGGGTTGCGTACTACGCCGGCATGTACGGCGGACGGCCCTTCGCCGAAAAGTACGGCAAGTACATACTTGTTTCGCGCCACGATCTCGACCTCGCGGACCGCTTCTTCGCCCGCTGGGGCAAGTGGGCAGTATTCGTATCGCGATTGCTGCCCGTCGTACGCACATTCATTAGCGTGCCGGCAGGTATTTCTCGCGTGCCGATCTGGCAATTCACGCTGTACACCTTCGCCGGTGCGTTCATCTGGTCTACCGGCCTTGCCTACGGTGGGTATAAACTGGGTGAGAACTGGGAGGACCTCCGCAGCGCGATGCGTCCGCTCGATTATCCAATCGCGGCAATCATCGTCATCGCGCTGGTGTGGTACGTAGTTCGACATGTGCGGCGCGCCTGGGGCGACGAACCAAGTGCGACATCCGCACCATAGCTGCCGGTCCTGGCGGGGCACCGGCGCGAACGAATAGATAGGCGCGGCTCATCGTGCTCGCTTCGGCGAGCGAGCCTCCAGGGAGGGAGAACGGACCGCCTATGATCATCGTCCGCGCGCTCACCGTGATTGCCAAGCCGGCGATCGTCTCTGGCGCCCTCGCCGCGACCGCGGCAGGTGGCTGGTTCGTCGTCGATACGTTCCGGCCGCAAGACGCCCCTTCCGCATTCCAGCAGGTCCAGGGCCACGGACAGCGCCTGCTCGTCAGCGAGTTCGGCGACAGCTCCGACACAATCGTCGCGGTCGACCCCGCCGACGTCAGCGCCCGCACCACAATCGCAACGGTCGACCATGCGCCGAACTACGGCATCTTCGCCACGCTCTCGCCGGACGGGAAGGCAATCGCCTACACAGCGTTGCCGTCAGACACGGCGCAGCCCGGCCCCGATTCACCCGCCAACGCCGCTATCGTCGATGTGAACGGCGAGGTCGCGCCACTCGCCGATGACGTCGATCTGCTGATCGCGCCCGTCTGGTCCCCCGACAGCGCGTCGATCGTCGTTCGCAAGAACACCCCCGCAATCGATGCCGCCGGCTCGTTCGAGCTACTGCTGCTCGGCCGCGACGGCTCGCGTGCGACGCTCACGACATGGTCGACCGCATCGGTATTCCCGATCGCCTTCGCACCGGACGGCGCCAGGCTCTATTTCGCGGCGCTCAACAACGCCGGCACCGATCTCTACAGCATTGCGCCGGACGGCACAGCGGAGACGAAGATCGCCCATCTGAGCGACCAGATCGCGCGCGACTGGCGGCTTTCTCCAGACGGCGCAACGCTCGCGTACTCCGTCGCCGAGAGCGGCGGCGCTCCCGCGGTGATCGCGAGAACGTTGGATCTCTCGACAGGCACGGCGTCCGATGCTGTGGCGCCGGCCGCCCTGCAATCTGGCCCGCCGAGCACGGGCATCGCGCGCGGCGAACTAAACCCGGTTTGGAACGCGAACGGCGAACTGACGATCGCGACGCTGAATCTCGATGGCGGCGGCAACGCGACGGCCATCGATGCCGCCGGTGGCTCGTCCGCGATTACCACAAACGATGATCGCATCGACCTCCCACTGGACTGGTCGCCCGACGGAAACACGCTCGCCGTGCGCGCAGTCGACGGCCAGACGCCGTCGGAAGCGAGCGCGAGCCACGTGGAACTGGTGCACGACGGCGAGCGCGACCGCGTGTCGGAGAGCGCCGACGTGCAAATCGTGGGGTGGCTGCCGTGATGCACGGTCGTCGGTCGTCAGTCGTCAGTCGTCAGGGGCTCGAACATGGCACGCCCCGAGTAGGACAGGCGCCCCCGCCTGTTGGACGGGAGCCGCGAAGCATCGCCGATCGTCTGTTGTCATTCGTCAGTCGTCAGCGGCTCGAACATGGCACGCCCCGTGTAGGACAGGCGTCCCCGCCTGTTGGACGGGAGCCGCGAAGCATCGCCGGTCGTCTGTTGTCATTCGTCTGTCGCCGGCCACGCAGCACTGATCTTGCTCAGCGCACAGAGCGGATGCCCTCACGCACAGATCACCGAAACGCTCCCCTCTCCACGCTGTGGAGAGGGGTGGCCGAAGGCCGGGGTGAGGCGCGGCAGGCATCGATCACCTGGCGCCTCGCCGCCGCGATCGTTCTCGCCCTGAGCGCCAGCGCGCCGGCGTTGCTGCGGCCCGCGCCGGCCGCGCGCGCCTGCGCCTTCGTCGATCCGCCGCTGACGTACGAGACGACTGAGGATCGCCGGCTCTACATGCAGGCGATGGAGCTCGCCGGCTTCGACATGCTCTTCCCGAAGGATCGCTTCTTCTCGCAACCCTCGATCGCCGTGGGCACGCGGGAATCCCGCGTCAGCTCGCCGGACGTGTACGTGCCGCCGACGCTGCTGAAAGCGATCAGCTGGGTCGAAAGCTCATCGTCGCAGGGCGCGGCAGATCTGCCGTTCGGCGCTATCGGCCCCGCATTGGTGGCGTTCGACTGCGGCTACGGTATCTCGCAGGTCACCAGCGGCATGACGGTGCCCCTGGGCGAAAGCAACCAGCCGACCGACGAGCAGGCGCTCGTCGCGACGCACTTTGCCTACAACATCGGCCGCGGCGCCGCGATCCTCATCGACAAGTGGAACGCGGCGCCGGACGCGCGGCCGATCGCCGGTATCGATACGAACAGCGACCCGCATATCGTGGAGAACTGGTACTTCGCGGTCTGGAGCTACAACGGATTCACCGGCCCTGGCGCCAATCGCAGCAACCACCCGATGGATCCCGTATACGCTGCCTGGCCGCGCACACCGTATTCCTGCGGTTCGCCGACCGACGGCCTCGGCCACGACCGCAGCCGCTACCCGTATCAGGAGCTTGTGTACGGCTGCGCCGCGCATCCGCCGCTGGTGAAGAGCGCCGCTGCGGCTGCCGTGGCGCCCGGCGGCGACATCGTCGCGAACGCCGCCACACCCACGCACACGCCCGGACAGGCGAGCGCGGCCGACGCATCGCCGACGCGTACGCCCAAAGCCGGCAACGAGCCAACGCCGGCCGTAAAGCCGGTCGCCTCGGCAGCCGGCACGCTGCTCGTTCCGCTATGGCAGGCGATGGACGCGACCTTGCCCGACCTCAACAACCCGTACTGGCGCTCCCCGCTCGAGCTGCAGAACTTCCAGTACCCGTACAGCAAGATGGATATCCCGACGCCGAAGCCACAGCATGCCGACCCAACCGCACGGCCCTCGGACCTGCTGCGCGCGCTCGTGCTCGGCGCGCCGAGGCTCGCCGTCGACCGCCCCATCGTGTTGGTGAACGTCCGTCCGGGCCAGTCTGCCACGCCCGCGGAGGTGAAGATCTCCAACACCGGTTCGGGGTTGATCCCGTGGCGGGTGAGCAGCAACAAGTCGTGGATCAAAGTCTCGAATCAGGCCGGAGTCGCCGTCGGCACCGATCTGCCGTGCAAGGCCGGAGCACCGTGCGTGCGCACCGCCACGCTGAAGATCTCCGTCGACCCGTCGAAAGTGTTGGGCAGCGACGCCGCCGTCGTCCACATCCAGGGCCTCGGCCCCGACGGCAAAGCCGCCGACATCGCGGTGTTCGTCCGCATCAACGTAGCCGTCGGCGTCCCCGGTACAACGCGGAATTAGTCGTCGGTCGTCGGTCGTCGGTCGTCGGTCGGTGAACTATGTGGCACAGCCGCCCCCGGCTGTGAGTCCGGCGGGCCGGATCGCGAAGCGAGACGCGCAGCGCGTGGCATAGCCGTCCCCGG